>CAYUKE010000020.1:0-18358 GCA_964445185.1 uncultured Geminicoccaceae bacterium | reverse complement strand
GGCCGTAGCGACGACGCCGCGAAGCCGCTGTGCCTCGGCCTCGGTGGCGCGCTCCTGGGCGCGGGCGGCGTCGACCCAGCGCTCGAAGGCGAGGGCGCCGTCGCCCGTGGCGGCGAGCTCGGCCGGCACGCGCCGGCGCCAAGCGCGGCGTCGCTCCTCGAAGGTGCGCTCGACCTGGCGGGCGGTGGCCAGCGCCTGGTGCGCCAAGTCGCGCTCGCGCTCGCGCAGGCGCTGCAGCTTGGCGAGGGTCAGCAGGCGCTTCACGCGGCGCGGGCCAGCTCGCCGGCGGCCAGCGCCGCCGCGAGCTTCGCGAAGGCTTGCGGGTCGGCCGGCTCGTCGGGGGTCTGCTGCAACAGCGCCGCGAGCGCCGGCAGCCGGGCTACCGCCTCGTCGACCAGCGGATCGCTGCCGGCAACATAGGCGCCGAGGCGGATCAGGTCGGCCGCCTCGTCGTGCGCCTGCAACAGCGTCCGCGCATGGCGGGCAAGCGCCGCTTCGTCGGCGGTGTAGGCCGTGCCGGCGGTGCGCGACAGGCTCTTCAGCACGTCGATCGCCGGATAGCGCCCGGTCTCGGCGATACGCCGGTCGAGGACGACGTGGCCGTCGAGGATCGAGCGGGTTTGGTCGGCGACCGGCTCCTCGGTGTCGTCGCCCTCGGTCAGCACGGTGAACAGCCCGGTGACCTCGCCCTTGCCGGTGCCGGGGCCGGCGCGCTCCAGAAGGCGCGGCAGCTCGGCGAAGACGCTCGGCGGGTAGCCGCGCGTCGCCGGCGGTTCACCGACGGCGAGGTAGACCTCGCGCAAGGCGGTGGCGAAGCGGGTCAGGCTGTCGACCAGGCAAACGACCGAGCGCCCCTGCTCGCGCAGGGCCTCGGCGATGGTGAGCGTCAGCCACGCCGCCCGGCGGCGCAGCATGGCCGGCTGGTCGGAGGTGGCGACGATGGTGATCGCGCGGGCGCGGGCGTCGGCGTCCAGCGTCGCGTTGAGGAACTCGTTCACCTCGCGGCCGCGCTCGCCGATCAGGCCTATGACGAAGCAGTCGGCCGCGGCATGGCGGGCGATCATCGAGAGCAGCGTCGACTTGCCGACGCCGGAGCCGGCGAAGATGCCGAGCCGCTGGCCGCGCCGGCAGGGAACGAAGAGGTCGAGCGCGCGGACGCCGAGCGCCATGCGCGGGCCCAGCGGCTGGCGGGCGGTGGCCGCGGGCGGCAGGCCGTAGATCGGATGCGCGCTGGTGCCGGGGAGCGGCGGCGGCAGGCCGTCGAGCGGCTGGCACAGCGGGTCGAGCACGCGGCCGAGCCAGTTCGCGTCCGGCCGGACCGAGGCCAGGCTGGGGACGATCTCGACCCGGGCGCCGAGGGCGACGTCGCGGTTGTCGCCATAAGGTAGGAGGATCGTGGTGTCGTCCTGGAAGGCGGCGACCTCCGCCATCAGCGGGGCGCGACCGCCGCCGCGGGCGATCCGGCAGCTGTCGCCGATGGCGGCGAGCCCACCGAGCCCGGCGCAGTGCAGCGAGGCGGCGCGGGCCGCGGTGATGCGACCGGCGATGGTCCACCGCGGCAGGTCGGCGAGCGCCGTGTCGAGGGTCTGCACGATCGCGTCTCCAGCGGCCGAGCGTCGGCCTGGCATCCTTAAGACCATGGAAACCTTAAGGTTGCATGAGTGATCCCGATGGTTCGCGACGCGGCCCGTTCGTGCCCGGAAACACAGCCCTGACGAGCTTTGTTATCCAGAAATGCACGTAAAGGTTGCTGATGCGTGGCGACGACACAGGCTGGAGACGACGATGCGCGCGTTGGTGGTCGAAGACGATCCGCTGTCCCAGAAGCTGATCGAAGCGGCGCTCGAGAAGGATGGGATCATCTACGAGCCGACCAGCTTCGGCGAGGACGCCATCGAGCTCGCGAAGCTCTATGACTTCGACATCATACTGCTCGACCTGACGCTGCCCGACGTCGACGGCTACGAGGTCGTCCGCCGGATGCGCTCGGCCAAGGTGAAGACGCCGATCCTGATCCTCTCAGCCCGGCTCGAGATCGACGACAAGGTCAAGGGGCTGTCCACCGGCGCCGACGACTACGTCACCAAGCCGTTCCACCCGAGCGAGCTGACCGCCCGCATCCACGCCGTCGTCCGCCGCTCGAAAGGGCATTCCGAGAGCGTGATCCGCACCGGCAACCTGACGGTCAACTTCGACACGCGCACCGTCGAGATCGAGGGGCAGCGCCTGCACGTTACCGGCAAGGAATACTGCATTCTCGAGTTGCTTTCGCTGCGCAAGGGGGTGACGCTGACCAAGGAGATGTTCCTCGATCATCTCTATGGCGGCATCGACGAGCCCGAGCTGAAGATCATCGATGTCTTCATCTGCAAGCTGCGCAAGAAGATCGCGGCGACCAACGGCGGCCGGCACTACATCGAGACGGTCTGGGGGCGCGGCTACGTCCTCAAGGATCCGGACACGCGCGGCAGCGATGCCAGCGATCTGGCGGCAGCCAGCACCTTCGCCGCCGGCGACGCGCTCCAGCCCGCCGTCGCCTGAGCGGCGGCCATCTACTCCGACGGGCCCGGGAGCAGACCGGGGCCGACCAGCAGGCCCGCCTCGCGGTAGAACCGGTCGGCGCCTGCGTGCAGCGGCACGCTGATGCCGGTGAGCGCCGTGGCGAGCGAGATGCTGCGGCCCGCGGGATGGCCGGAATCGAGGCGTTCGCGCACCGGCGGCGCCCACAGTGCCGTCAGCAGGTCGCGCGCGAGATCGTCGTCGAGATCGTCGCGCGCGAGCCACAGCGCCGGTACGGCGACGGAGCGCAGGCTCTCCTGCGTCCCGTACGTCGCGTAGCTGACGATGGCGAGCCGCCAGTGCGGTCGCTGCGCGACCATCTCGCGCGCCGCCGGCAACGGCGTCGAGACGAGCTTGAAGCGGCCGCCGTCGAGCGCTTCTCGGACACTTCGGGTCGGCGTGCCGGCGATGGTCAGAAAGCCGTCGACCTCGGCGTCGACCCCGAGGTCGATCACCTCGGCCGGGCTCAGTCCGGCGAACGCGACCGTCCCTGCGCCAATGCCGAAGGCTTCGAGCACGACGTCGGCGGCGAGCGCCGTTCCCGATTCCGGTGATCCGACCGCGAGCCGGCGTGGCGGCCATGGCGCGTCGACGTGGAGGACGAGCTGCGCCACCTCGGGATAGAGGCCGGCTAGGGCGCGCAGCCGCGCGAAGTCGACGGCCGCGAAGGGTTCCTCGCCACGCCAGGCGCCGTGCGCGACGTCGGCTTGGGCAAAGGCGCTGTCGAAGCGGCCTCGGGCGACGCCTTGGAGGTTCGCCACCGATCCGCCCGAGGTCTGCGCGACCGCGACGAGCCCGGGAACGCCGCAGGCCTGGTCCGGCCGGCAGGGATTGCCCCCAGGCGGTGCGCTGACGATCTCGGCGACCAGGCCACCGATGGGGTAGTAGGTCCCGGTCGGATCGCCGGTGCCGATCGAGAAGTTGCGGATCGTCTGGGCCGCCGCGGCGGCGACCAGCTTGGGCGCGGCGAAGGGCTCCGGGACGACCATGAGGAACGATACCGCAATTCGCTGGCCACAGTCACGCCCGGCCAAGGACTCACGCCAACGCTGCGGCCTCGGGGCTGGCCGACCGGGTGCTCGGTGCCGGGCCGACCACGCCTGCCGGGATCAGCGCCACAGGCTCACGCCCGAGCAGGCGCTCCGGCGCTTCGAACGGCATCGAGACCCGCGGCGCCACGCGACCGAAGCCGACGGCGCCGTAGTAGTCGAGATCGCCGACCAGCAGCACCGGGCACCGGCCGTCCCGATCGACTAAGGCAAGGCTCTCGCGGATCAGGGCGCGGCCTATCCCACGGCCCCGCAAGCTCGGCTCGACCCCGAGCGGCCCTAGCAGCAATGCCGGGGCAGCGTCGACCAGGATCGGCCAATAGCGGATGGTGCCGACGAGCGCGTCGTCCACGCGGGCGACCAAGGCGAGATCCGGACGATGATCAGCGTCGCGGCGCAGCCGGTAGGATGCCTTGGTCCGACGCTGCAGCCCGAAGGCGGAGTCGAGAAGCGTTTCGATCCCCGCCGCGTCGGCGGGCGTCTCTTCCATAATGGCGTACATGGGCGAACTCTCGAGACAAGCGGCAACGGCAATGATGGCTGAGGGCAGGCTCAGCCTCGTCGTCGCTCACCTCGGGTTCGCAGCATAAGCATGGTCGTCCGTACCACCTTGCAACGCAGGCGGCGAAGACGCCGCTCAAGCCGGTTGCGAGACCTTCAATAGTCTATGGACCTGAGCCGGCCCTGCAAGCCTCGTCTCAAGCCGCTGGCTATTGGAAACGAGATGGGCCGCACGGCTGTGCGCGTCCAGGTCGGCCTCGGAGGCCCAGGTTTCATGGAACCAGAAGACCCGGGGATCAACGCGATCCCGGTGTAGGTCGTAGTTCAAGCACCCCTTTTCCTCCAACGTCGGGTCGATCTGTCGCCGGAGCAACGCCTCGACCTCATCCTCCGCGCCCGGCAGCGCTTCGATCCGGGCCAACACCACGACGCGCATCATTCACCTCCCCGCGCCTTTCTTCGCGGATCGATTTTATGAAGCCGTTGGCGGCGCGTCATCCTGCGCAATTGTGCCGCACCCTGCTCAAACGTCGATAGCGATCGGCAAAAACACCGTGAAGCGGCTTCCGGTACCGATCACGCTGCTGATGGCCAAGTGGCCGCGGTGCCGGTTCACGATGTGCTTGACGATGGCCAGGCCCAGCCCGGTGCCGCCAAGCCGGCGCGAGCGCGAGCTGTCTACTCGGAAGAAGCGCTCAGTCAGCCTCGGGATCGCGTCCGGCGGGATTCCCTCGCCGTAGTCGACGACGTCGACGGTGACGGCCGCCAGGCCCGCGAGGTGGCCGGCACGCGGCGGCGCTTTGGCGACCGTCTTGGCCCGAAGGTCGACACGCTCGCCGCTGGCGGCGTATTTCACGGCGTTGTCGACGAGGTTGGTGAAGATCTGCTGGAGTTGGTCAGCGTCACCAGGAACCTCGATCAGGTCCGCCGCGACGTCGACGTGCAGCGTCACGCCCGCGGCGGCGGCGAGCGCGGACTGCGCCGAGATCACCGCCTTGAGGATCGGGCCGATGGCCACCGGCGTCTGCGGCCGATCGAGTTCGACCAGCTCGACTTGCGACAGTGTCATCAGTTCCCCGACCAAGCGGTTCATACGCTCGGCCTCGGTCGCCATGGTCTTCAGAAAGCGATCGCGCGCCGTTGGATCGTCGCGCGCGGTGCTGCGCAACGTCTCGATGAAGCCACGAATGGCGGTGAGCGGCGTGCGGATTTCGTGGCTGGCGTTGGCGACGAAGTCGCTCATCATCCGCTGGCTGAGATGCTCCGACGTCCGCTCGCGCAGCACGATCAACACCAACGGCGCCTGACCGGGGATCCGCACCGGGAGGATTTCGACCTGGTATCGGCGTCCCGTCGCGCGCGGCTCGGCAATCGCGAGGCGGCTCGGCAAGTCGGCGTCCAACGCCGCCGTCACCGCGGTCAGCAGATCGGGATCCCGCAGCATCCGGCGCAGCGGTCGACCGAGCAGGTCGGCCCCCATGCGCTGAAGCGCCGCGCGATTGGCGTAGACGATACGACCCTGCGCGTCGATCTGCAGCAGCGGGTCCGGCAGCACCTCCATCAGCCGTTCCTGCAGCGCCTCCTCTGCCGCCTCCCGCTCGGCGCGCTGGCGCAGCCAGCGGTAGAACCGCCAGAGGCTGGTGATCAGGCCGGGGTCGACGATCCAGCCGCCGCGCACCGGTGGCTCCCGGTCGAGGCCCTCGGGCCAGCTGTCGACCAGATCGCAGAGTTCCTCGATCAAGCGGCGTCGGGCGACCGCCAGGGGCACCGCGGCGACCGTCCCGATGAGCCCGGCCGCGACCGCCGCACCGAAAGGCAGCCATCCGAGGGCCGCCGCGGTGAGCAGAGCAAACCAGCCGGGCAGCGACCAGAGCGCGATCTCGCGGGCAAGTCGCCGCGGATGGCGACGCGCCCGAGCGGGCGGGACCTCCCCGATCAGGGGCAGGCGTCGACGACGAGCCTCATTCGGCGAGTTCGGGCCGATCGCGGTATTGATCGAGAGCCTCCGGATTGGCGAGCGCCTCGGTGTTGTTGACCGAGCGGCCGTGAATGACGTCGCGGACGGCAAGTTCAACGATCTTGCCCGATAGGGTCCGCGGGATCTCGGTCACCTGAATGATCCGAGCAGGCACGTGGCGTGGCGTCGTGTTCTGACGGATCCGGTCCCGGATTTCGTCGCGGAGCGGATCGTCGAGCACCACCCCGTCGCGGAGGCGAACGAACAACACGACCCGAACGTCGCCCTCCCATTGCTGGCCGACGCACAGCGCCTCGATCACCGCGTCGACCTGCTCGACCTGACGGTAGATCTCCGCGGTGCCGATCCGCACGCCGCCCGGGTTGAGCACCGCGTCCGACCGGCCGTGGATCATCAGGCCGCCGCTCGCGGTGAGCTCGGCGAAGTCGCCGTGGCACCACACCCCGGAGAACCGCGCGAAATAGGCGTTGCGGTAGAGGTTCCCGTCGGGATCGTTCCAGAAGCCGACCGGCATGCACGGAAACGGTCGGGTGCAGACCAGCTCGCCCTTGGCCCCGCGGATGGGCTGGCCGGTCTCGTCCCAGACATCGACCGCGAGCCCCAGGGCGCGGCATTGGATCTCGCCGCGGCGGACGGGCAAGGTCGGGTTATTGAGGACGAAGCAGGACACGATGTCCGTGCCGCCGGAGATAGATCCCAGCAGAAGGTCCCCTTTGATCGCCTCATACACGAAATCAAAGCTCTCGGGCAGCAGTGGCGACCCGGTCGAGAGCATGGACCGTAAGCTGGTCAAATTGACGTGGTCAGCCGGCCGGTAGCCGGACTTTTTGACGGCGTCGATGTACTTAGCGCTCGTGCCGAAGATATTGACGCCCTCAGTGTCGGCGAGCTCGAACAAGCGGGCGGGGCCGGGATGGAAGGGCGAACCGTCGAACAGGACGAGGGTCGCCTCGGCCGCCAAGCCACTGACGAGCCAGTTCCACATCATCCAGCCGCAGGTTGTGAAGTAGTAGAAGCGCTCGCCGGGCCGCACATCGCCGTGCAGCTTGTGCTCCTTCAGATGCTGCAGCAGCGTGCCGCCAACACCGTGCACGATCGCCTTGGGCTTGCCCGTCGTTCCTGACGAGTAGAGGACGTAGAGCGGCTGGTCGAAGGGCACCGGCGTAAAGCGCGGCCGCGCCGCCTTGTCGATGCGGATCGCGTCGTAGGCGATCGCGTTTGGCACCGGGGCGACGTTGGCATCGGCATCAAGGTAGCGGACGACGACGACCCGACGAACCGACGGTAGGGCCGCTGTGACCGCGGCAACCTTGTCCATGATGTCGAGATTGCGCCCGGCGTAGTGGTAGCCGTCGGTGACGATCAGGCAGACGGGCTCGATCTGGCCGAAGCGGTCGAGAATGCCCTGCACGCCGAAATCCGGGGAGCACGAGGACCACGTGCCACCGAGCCCGGCCGTCGCCAGCATGCCGATCACGGCCTCGGGTATGTTCGGCAGGATCGCGGCGACGCGGGTGCCGACGCCGACGCCGGCATCGCTGAAGATCTCCTGCAGTGCCGCCACCTCGGCCTGTAGTTCGGCCCAGCTCAGCACGCGTCGCCGTCCGTCCTCGCCGTGGGCGATCAGCGCCGGTGTGGCGTCATCGCGGCGGAGCAGGTTCTGCGCGAAGTTGAGGCGGGCTTGTGGAAACCAGCGGGCGCCCAGCATCTGATCGCCGTCGGCGAGAACTTGCTCGAAGCGGCCGTCGGCGACGACGCCCAGATCGTTCCAGATTTGCGCCCAGAACTGTTCGGGCTGATTCACCGACGCCTGCCAGAAGCTGGCCCAGTCGGGGAGCGGCCGACCCAGGCTCTCACCGAAACGGCGTTGGAACAACCGCATGGCCGTGCGCTCGATGGCGTCGTGGTCCGGCTGCCAGAGGATCGGGTTCATCAACGACCTCCCGTCGATCGCTTCCGCGGCATCGTACGACTGTCCGCGCGGTTTCGCGACCCGCGGCGCCGTCGTCGGGGGTGTTGTCGTGATCACGGGATGCGGCGCCGCACGCCGCCGCTGCAGCGGGTGCGGGCCCGATTGTCCCGAGGAGGCGTGCCTCACAACCGTCCGGCGCCGCTCCGGAGCGCTCAGGTGTCCTTCGGCTGATGCGCCTCGTCTAGCACCGTGGGCACGGTCAACGCCGGTGGCTCGCCGGGTACCTCGGTGATGGTCTCGGGCGCGGGCTGGGGTATCGCCGCGGGGCCGCTCGGCGCCGCCGGCGCGTTGACGGCGTCGACGGCGCTCACGACCTGCAGCAGATACGCGGGCTCAACCGAACCGGATAGCGCATAGAGCAGGGGACCGGCCCGCCAGAAGATCGACGTGTGCTGCGGATTGATCTTGGTCGACAGGGTTTGGCGATCGACGCCGAACGCAGCAACCATGAGAGCAAGGCGGGCGTCCTCGGCACCCGCGGTCGGCTCGTAGGTGAAGCGAATGATCGGCCCGTACGCTGTCAAGTCAGCGCTGCCGTCCGCGAGCTGATAGCCAATCGCGTGAAGGTTTGGCGGATGCACCGCACGCTCGCCCGGATGGTCGGCGACCGGGGCCACGAAGTCGTCAAGCTGTCCGGTCTCAGGTTGCGCTATCGGCGCCGCCTGGGTCTGAACTCTCTCCGACGGGAACATGTCGACGTTCGGCAGCGCGTGCTGTGTGGGTTGTAGCATCGTATGTGCCTGCCAGCCGCCCACGCCAGCGCTGAGCACTGCCAGGCATGCCGCCCCCGCAACGGCGACGCGCCGCACGGCGCGGCCACGTCGCAGGCCCTGGGCGAGCTGCCAAGCCGCGGGTGACAGGCTCACATCCTCGACCTCGCGAGGATGCAGCGCCTGGAGGAGCACGTTCTGGCGCTGGTAATCGCCTGCCCGCTCATAGGCGTCGGCGTCGCTCGCGAGCAGCGACTCGATCGCCCTTCGTTCCTGGCAGGAGAGGTCGCCATCGACGAAGCGATGGAGAACGGAGTCGGCCACGTCACAACCGTGGTCGCGATCTTCTGTCGTCATGACGGCTTCCGCTTCGCAATCTTGGGCGGCAGCTGCCGCGCCTGCATCAACTCACGCAATTGTCGCCGCGCGCGCGACAGGCGGGACATCACCGTCCCGATCGGGATGTCGAGAACGCGCGCGACTTCCGCATAGCTCAGGCCTTCGAGACCCACGAGAAGCAGGACCTCGCGCTGCTCATGCCCGAGATACTCCACGCTGCGCGCAAGATCGCGCAGTTCCAGCCGCCGCTCCTGGTTGGCCGGTGCGGCTGGATGGTGGAGCACGTTGTCAAATTCGACGATCGGCGGCTCGGCGCGCCGGCTCCGATACTGATCGACGTAGAGATTATGGAGAATGGTGAACAAATAGGAGCGGAGATCGCGGACCGGAGTCCACGGCCGTAAACGCGCCAGCGCGCGGGCCAAGCTTTCCTGAACGAGGTCTTCAGCGTCCTGCGAAGACCCGATCAGCGCCCGAGCGTAGCGGCGGAGTCCGGCAACATGACCATTAAGCGCACGTTCGAATTCATCGTTCCGGGCGGTCGGTCCCTGTTCATTCCTATCCTCGGGCTTGCGTCGCCTTATGTCCTGAGGGCAGCGACGATCCCCCGACCCACCGTCGCCCGCTCAGGTGCGAAGCAGGAACTCGCGACCCACCTTCACCTTCGCAACTGCATTATACGCTACGACGTCCGCTGTCGCATAGGTCTCACTCCATCGTTGCGGCAGGTAGGAGCCGGTACCAATAATGTCGATAGGTGCCCGCACGCTTGCCATCAGCTTGCATTTCTCCGGCCCGAAGCCCGAGCTGGCTACAATCTGAACGCGGTCGTAACCCGCCGCGTCCAGCCGTTCCCGCAGATGAAACACGGCGGCGGCTGTGACGCCCGTGCCTGTGAGCCAGCGTAGTTCGTTCTCCGTGCGGTACGTCCGTATGGCGTCGGGGCTGTGCCTCTCGAGGACGGCGTAGGATGCGGCGGTGTCAAGCTCTTCGATGAAGCGCCCGCCATGGGTGTCAAGGCGCACCCCGAGGCGCCCGCTCGCGGCCAGGTCCTCGAATCGGGCGCAGACCGCTAGCGAATCGGTGATCTCCCGACCGAAGTAGTCGACGAGGACGTAGAGCGGCTCATCCGGAAACGTCTCATGGTACATCTCGGCGGCACGGAGCGTGCTACCGGCGTAGCCAATGAGCGCGTGCGGCATCGTCCCTAGGCCGCGGTCGCGGTTGAAGTAGTGGGCCGTCGCGTCGTTGGCGGAGCCGATGAAGCCCTTGGCGCTGCGCTCGCGCTGCGCGCGTGCCGAGCCGACGCTCGCGGCATACGCCATCAGCTCGGCCATCGAGGGTCCGGCGCAGTGGCGGGCATCCATTGCAAGGAACGCCACATAGGGGAGGTCCGTGCACATGGTGTAGGCGTTGAAGGCGGCGACGCAGGGCGGGCCTACCTGCTGCAGCAGCAGGGTCTCCAGGTCGCTCAGCTCGCGAAACGACCCCGTGATGTACATCAGCGGCTCGCCGGCACCGACCCAGGCGCCTTCGGGAAACTGCAGGTCGATGGCGAACTGGACACCGCGCAACTCTGCCATCCGCTCGAGCCAGGTCACCGCCAGACGCGGGCAGAAGATGACTGGCCGGCGCATGAACACGGCGTAGGTCACCTCGACGTCGCCGTAGCGCCCGACGATCTCGCGCGTCTTCAGGAAGTACTTGTCGGTGAAGGGTGCGGTGTCTTCGGTCATGCCGGTATCAACGCGTCACGACGCCTCGCGCCACTGGGCGCGATCCGCGCGTAGCGCCTCGGCCGTCAAAAACGCCAGCTCCAAGCTCTGCTGCGCATTCAAGCGGGGATCACAATGGGTATGATAGCGCGCGCTCAGACCGTCGTCGGTGATGGCCTGGGCGCCGCCGGTGCATTCAGTGACGTCCTCGCCTGTCATCTCCACATGCACGCCGCCGGCGTAGCTGCCCTCGGCCTGGTGCACGGCGAAGAAGCGCCGGACCTCGGCGAGCACCCGGTCGAACGGGCGCGTCTTGTAGCCCGACGACGACTTGACCGTGTTGCCGTGCATGGGATCGCAGGCCCAGACCACGGTGCGGCCCTCACGCTGAACGGCACGGATCAGCTTGGTCAGGCACGCGTCGACGTGGTCGGCGCCGAAGCGGGTGATGATCGTTAGCCGGCCCGGTTCGTCGGCCGGGTTCAACCGGTCGATCAGGCGCAACAGGTCATCCGGATCAAGCGAAGGGCCCGCCTTCAGGCCGACCGGGTTCGCGATGCCGCGGCAGAACTCAACGTGTGCGCCGTCGAGCTGCCGCGTCCGATCGCCGATCCAAACCAGATGCGCCGATGTCGCGTACCACTGCCCGGAGGTGGAGTCGACGCGGGTCAGCGCTTCCTCGAACCCAAGCAACAGCGCCTCGTGGCTCGTGTAGAAGCTGGTCCGGCGGATCTCCGGCGTGCTCAAGTCGCTGACACCGCAGGCCCGCATGAAGGCCAGGGCGTCGGTGATCTGATCGGCAAAAGCCTGGTAACGTTGGCCCTGTGCCGAGCGCTCGCAGAAGCCCAGGTTCCAGCTGTGGACCCGCTCGAGCGAGGCGAAGCCGCCCTCGGTGAAGGCGCGGAGCAGGTTCAGCGTTGCCGCCGACTGGGCGTAGGCCTGCAGTTGCCGCTGCGGATCAGGCGTGCGCGACGCCTCGGCGAACGTGAGGTCGTTGACGATATCGCCGCGGTAGCTCGGCAGCTCGACGCTACCCTGGCGCTCCGTCGCCGCCGAGCGCGGCTTCGCGAACTGCCCGGCCATGCGGCCCAGCTTGATGACCGGAACGCCGGCACCATAAGTGAGCACCACGGCCATCTGCAGCAGGACGCGCAAGGTGTCGCGGATCTTGTCGGCCTTGAAGTCGGCGAACGCCTCGGCGCAGTCGCCGCCTTGAAGCAGAAACGCCTTGCCCATGGCCACCTCGCCGAGGGCCGCCTTCAAGTTCCGTGCCTCGCCGGCGAAGACCAGCGGCGGATACTGTGTCAGCGAGCGTTCGACCTCGGCTAGGCCATCCGCGTCCGCATAGTCCGGCAGCTGCTTCGCGGTCCTTGTCCGCCAGCTCCCCGGATGCCAACTCGGGTCCATTTTTCGTGCTCCCGGTGCGCCAGCTACGAAGTCACGGCATCTAGCCCAGCGCGCGGGCAAGCGCCACCAAATCATCAACAAGGGCAGTGGCCGCAGTACCAGCCGGGCGCAGGCTGCCAACAAGCTGGCGCCGAGCGGGCGCTTCCGCGAGGATCCGGGCAACCTCGCCGATGACGGTGTCGGCATCGGGGCCGGCCAAGTGGCAGCCGACCACGCGCTCCGTGCGATCGTCCACCACCAGCTTGGCGAACCGCCCGGCTTCGGCGTCCGCCATCGTCTCCGTGCGAACGTCCAGCCCGAGCGCCGCAGCACGATCGGAAGCGAGACCTAGCGCCCCGATCGGCAGCGGTCCCGCCGCAGCAAGCGGCACCAGATCGTAGTCGAGCGGCGGTGGCGGCGTGCCGAACAGATGCCGAGCCAGGTCGCGCCCCTCCGCTTCCGCGACTGGGCCGAGGTCGTAAGACCACGGATCGAGCCCTTGACCGGCGTGATCGGCGCAGTCGCCGACGGCGAAGACGTTGGCGGCCCGGCAGGCGTAGCGCGTATCGACTTGAACCTCGCCGCGCCGCGTCTGCGCAATGGCGAAACGGTCGAGGTCGAGGGCCGCGGTGTTGGCGCGCATCGCGCCGCCATCGGCGATGACGACGACGTCGGCCCCGAGCACGCCAGCGGTGGTCTCGACGGCGTGCCGATGCGCGCCCGCGGTGCAGGCCGTGACCTGGGTCTCCGGCCGAAGCCGGATACCGCGGCGAGCCAGCGTCGCCCCGACATAGCGGGCGAGTTCCTGGTCCAGCCCGGCCAGCGGCTCGGTCTCGGCGAAGACCATGGCGACCTTGGCGCCGAGCGTGCGAAAGCGAAGCGCGGCGCCGACGGCGACGTAACTGCCACCGACGATGAGGAGGTCTTCAGGGAGCGGCTCGTCGAGGAGGTACAGCTCGTCGACCGTCGTCAACGGTGTGCCGGGCCCGGCCCAGGCGGGGCGGCCGACGCGGGCGCCGACGGCTAGAACCAGCCGGTCGGCCGTCAGCGGCCCATCGGGCGTGGCGACGGTGACGTGCGGGGCGATGCCGAGGACGCGAGCGCGGCCCCGCGCGCGGCGCACGCCCGACGTCCGGAGGTTTTCTTCGAGCTTCTCGACCTCGACCTGGATGCGCGCGTCCCGCTCAGCCTGAAAGCGACGGAACAGGTCGGTTCCGCCCAGCGTCGGCCGGGCGAGCAGGTCGTCCAGCACCGCCTGGGGTAAGACGCCCCGAAAGGCCTGGCCGTCGCGCCAATCGCCACCGTCGACCAGAATGACCCGCGCGCCGAGCTCGGCGCTCGCTTGGGCGCAGGCAAGGCCGGCGCTGCCGCCGCCGAGGATGATGACGTCGGCGTCGCGCACCGGCTCAGCGGTCGAGACCACCGAGGCTCACATATTTGATCTCGAGAAAGTCATCGAGACCGTACCTTGAGCCCTCCCGGCCGAGTCCGCTCTCCTTGAAGCCGCCGAAGGGCGCCACCTCGGTCGAAATGACGCCGTCATTGACCCCGACGACGCCGACCTCGAGCGCTTCGGCGACGCGCATGACGCGGCCCAGGTCGCGGGCGTAGAAATAGCCGGCGAGACCGACGTCGCTGTCGTTGGCGAGCCGGATCGCCTCCTCTTCGGTCTCGAAGCGGAAGATCGGCGCGACCGGCCCGAAGGTCTCCTCGTGTGCGACGAGCATCGCCGGTGTGCAGCCGGCGAGCACCGTGGGCTCGAAGAACAGCGCGCCGGCGCCGTGGCGCTTGCCGCCCGTCACGAGGCGGGCCCCCTTCGCGAGCGCGTCCTCGATGTGCTCTTCGACCTTGTCGACGGCGGCGGGTTCGATCAACGGTCCCTGCTGCACGCCAGGCTCGAGGCCGTTGCCGACCTTGATCGCCGCGACCCGCTCGGCGAACGCGCCCGCGAAGCGGTCGTGGATGCCAGCCTGGACGTAGAGCCGGTTCATGCAGACGCAGGTCTGGCCGGCGTTGCGGAACTTCGACGCGACCGCGCCATCCGCCGCCGCCTCCAGCTCGGCGTCGTCGAAGACGATGAAGGGCGCATGTCCGCCCAGCTCCATCGAGACCTTCTTCACCGTGTCGGCGCACTGCTTGAGGAGGATCTTGCCGACCGGGGTGGAGCCAGTGAACGAGAGCTTGCGCACGGTCTTGCTCGCGGTCAGCGCGCCGCCGATCGCCTGCGAGCTGCCGGTCAGCATGTTCAAGACGCCGGGCGGGAAGCCGGCCCGCGCCGCCAGCTCGGCTGTGGCGAGGGCGGTCAAGGGCGTGAGGCCGGCCGGCTTGATCACGACCGTGCAGCCGACGGCGAGCGCCGGCGCGCATTTGCGGGTGATCATCGCCATCGGGAAGTTCCAGGGCGTGATCATCCCGCAGACGCCGATCGGCTGCTTCAGCGCGAACAGGCGGCGGCTCGGGAAAGGCGAGGGCAGCGTGTCGCCGTAGACCCGCTTCGCTTCCTCCGCGTACCACTCGACGAACGCCGCCCCATAGGTGACCTCGCCGCGCGCCTCGGCGAGCGGCTTGCCCTGCTCCAGGGTCATCAATGTCGCCAGGTCGTCGGCGTGCACCATCAGCAGGTCGAACCAGCGCCGCATGACGGCGCCGCGCTCCTTGGCCGTGCTGCGCGACCAGCCGGCGAAGGCGCGGTCCGCCGCCGCGATCGCGCGCTCCGTCTCCGCGGCGCCGCACGACGGCACGTCCGCCAGCCATGCCCCGTCGGCCGGATTGTGAACGGCGAAGCGCGCGCCCGTCTCGGCGCCGATCCAGGCCCCGTCGACATAGCAGAGGTCCTTGAGGAGCGACGGATCGCCGAGCTTGTGGCGGGGATCCTTCAGCGCGGTTGCCATCGTTGTTTCCTCGTTCTGCTTGGGCCCGGCGGCGGTGAGCGCCAACGCCGCCCCGATAACCATAGTCCCGCCACGGCCGCGGATCACGCTCCCGCGGCGAAGACCCGCGCGTGGAACTCCGGGTAGCTCGCCGCGAGTGCCGGCGCAACGTCCTCGCGGAGCGTCCGCAGCGTCGCGGCCGCGGGCGCAGGCCAGGCCGGGACCGTCGGCGCGTGGTCGAAGGCGAAGCCGGTCGCTTCTCGCACGCTCTCGACCGTCTCCTCAGGCGCGTGTTGCTCCAGCCGAAAGCGCCCGGCCGCCCGGTCGAAGGCGAACAGCGCATTGCCTGTCAGCAGATGCGACGGACCGCCTGGGCGGTAGGTGCCGGGCGGGCTGGTGCCGGGGGCGCTGACGAAGTCGACCGCCTCGACCAGCGTCCGCGGGCTGTGCTCCTCGCGGTAGAGGATCACCCGCGGGACGACGAAGTAGAGATAGGCGGCGCCGAACGAGCCGGGAAAGCGCCGCGTCGTGCGCGGATAGGCGCCGAGGCCGACGAGGTTGACGTTGGCGCTGCCGTCGATCTGCACGCCGCCCAGGAAGAACACGTCGATGCGCCCCTGGCCGGCGAGGTCGAACAGCTCGCGCGCGCCATCGGTGAAGCTGTTGCGCCGGCGGTCGTGGAGCAGCGTCACCCGCGTGCCGTGGCGCTCGCGGGTGAGCAGCGCGGCGGCGGCCGGCACCGGCGAGGCGGCGCCGACGGCGCCGTGCCGCGCCGGCCCGATCCGCTCGGCGCGCGTCGCGCTCCGCTGCAGCGCGGGCGGACACGCGCTCACGCGGGCACCGGCTCCAACGCGCCCGCGAGCCACGCCCGAAAGCCGGTTTCGCTGCGCGCGGCTTGGGCGTACGCGCGGAGCGCCGCGGCGTCCGGCTCGTCGTGCTCGGCGAGGCCCAGCGGTGCGGCGCCGCCGGGCGCCTCGGCGATCGCCTCGACATAGAGGCTCGAGAGCGCGCCCGCGGCCGTCGCCTCGGTCTCGAAGAACGAGCCGGGGACGACTCGCTCCACCGTGACCAGCGCCCCCTCGGCCGCGTGGGCGAGCGTTGCCAGCTCGCGGCGGCGACCGATCCAGACATTGCCCTCGCTGTCCGCCGCCGGCGCGTGGAACAGCGCGACGGCGAGCTTGACCGCCGGCACCAGCACCAGCGGGGCGGCGGCCGCGGCAAACGGGTTGTCGATGACCCGATAATCCGGGCGATGGCGGAGCAGGTCGCTGCCGAGCAGGCCGCGGAGCGGCAGGAACGGCACGCCCCGCTCGGTCGCGGTCAGCGCCGCGTGCAACGCCGGACAGGTGCTGTCCTTGACCGCGAGCGTGCCGGCCTCGACGGCGCGGGTGAAGCAGGGGGCGAGGCCGTATTCGCCGAGGCTCACCGCCGCCGTCTCGACCTCAACAACCGCGCCGGCGCCGATGAGCACGTCCACCTGCAGGCCGCTTTGCGGCAGGCAGAACACGCGCAGATCCCGCGCGTTCCTGCGGGCGATGGCGAAGCTCAGCGCCATGGCGACGCCCGAATAGTCGGGCGGCACGCCCACCCGCGCGCCATCGGCAACCCGGTCGGCCAGCGCTGCCAAGGTCGTGAACATCAAGAGCCTCCAGCGGCGTTGAACCCCCGCCATCCCCATGTGCTACAGGAACCGGCTATCCTGCCGCCAGCGCGGCGTTTCGGGGGAAAGCGATGGCGACCGGCTTCGGCGCGCTCGACGGGCTCAAGGTGATCGACCTCACCCGCGTCCTCGGCGGCCCCTACGGCACCCAGATCCTCGCCGATCACGGTGCTCGCGTGATCAAGGTCGAGCCGCCCCAGGGCGACGAGGTCCGCGACTGGGGCCCGCCCTTCGACGCGGCCGGCGACGCCTCCTACTTCCTCGGCGTCAACCGCAACAAGCGCTCGCTCGGCCTCGACCTCGGCCGCGCCGAGGGCCGCGAGGTGCTGCTGCGGCTGCTGGCCGATGCCGACGTGCTGATCGAGAACTACAAGCCGGGCGCCATGGAGAAGTGGGGCCTCGGCTATCACGACGTGCTGCAGAGCCGCTTTCCCCGTCTGATCCACGCGCGGATCTCGGGCTTCGGCGCCGACGGGCCTTACGGTGGCCTGCCGGGCTACGACGCCGTGGTCCAGGCGATGGCCGGCCATTTCAGCGTCAACGGCACGCCCAGCTCGGGGCCGACGCGCATGGGCATCCCGCTCGTCGACATCGGCACCGGGCTCTTCACGGTGATCGGCATCCTGATGGCCGTCGTCGAGCGCCAGCGCTCGGGCCGCGGCCAGTATCTCGACATGACGCTCTACGACACCGCCGTCGCCTTGATGTTCCCGCACATCCCGAACCATGTCCTCTCCGGCCGCACGCCCGAGCGGACCGGCAATGCGCACCCCAACATCTGCCCCTACGACCTCTACCCAACCGCCACCGGCGACATCTTCGTAGCCGTCGGCAACAACCGCAGCTTCGAGCGCTTCTGCCGCGTCATCGACCGCCCGGAGCTGCTGGAGGACCCGCGCTTCCCCACCAATGGCGACCGCCTCACCAACCGTGACGCGCTCACCGAGATCCTGCGCGCGCGCCTCGCCGAGCTCGACGGCCACGCGCTCTGCACCGAGCTGTTGGCACAAGGCGTGCCGGCCGGCCCGGTGCAGGACACGGCAGAGGTCTGGGTCGACGCGCACACCAAGCACCGCGGCATGGCGGTCGCCTGCGACGGCTACCAGAACTTCGGCACGCCGATCGCCTTCTCCCGCACCCCCGGCCACGTCGAGCGCCGCCCACCCCGCTTCGGCGAGCACGGCCGCGAGGTGCTGGCGGATGCGGGGTTTGCCGAGGAGGAGATTGAGGGGCTGGTTGAGGGGGGTGTCGTGGTTGAGCGGCGGCGGTAGGCGGGCGCTGGACGGCGACAGTGCGTGCGACGGCCGAGCGGTACGCATTCTTGGCTGGGAACATGGTGGCGTCCCAGTACGGCCTTGAGCAGTCGAATCCGCTGCCATCGCGTACCGCCGAGTATGGGGCTGGTTCGGCCTTTGCGGCTCATGCGCAACGGCAAGCGCTCGAACGTCGCTATCGCTCGTGCTTCCGCGCCCGCGCCCGCGACTTGCGCCGTTGCGCAGGCGGTGGCGCGGGGTGATCTCACGCAGGCGTTAGAGCTCCGCACGCAATTGGCCCGGGCCGCAGGCCTGCACGGCCGCTTCGACGAGGCGCTCGCGCTGCTCGACGACGTCGCGGCCGAG
>CAYUKE010000019.1:3092-19185 GCA_964445185.1 uncultured Geminicoccaceae bacterium | reverse complement strand
TCTCGGCGCTCCAGGGGGCGCCACGCCAACCGACTGAGCGAGCCGCCCGTCGTCAGGTCCAGCGTCGCTGGCCTCGCCTCGGCAGTCGGTCGATCGATGTCGCCATCCCTGACCCGCGGCACGTAGCGACCGTCGACCGCCAGCACGACTTCGCTCTCGCCGCGCTCGACAGCCGCGAACTCGTCGGCGAGCCTCGTTATCGCTTGCTCGCTCGCCGAGGTCGCCCGCAGGTCGACGAAACGAAGCGCGAGCTCCGGGCGCTCGTTCGCAACGACCCGGACGGCACCGCAAAGTGCTGCAACCGCCGCTGGCGCCGGCGCCACACCGCTGCCGTTGTCCGGTGTCAGCGCGACCACCCACACGAGCCCGCCGTCCTCGGCTGCGGAGAGCTGACCCACCACGTCGGCGATCGCGCCAGAGGCAGCGGTCGCATCCTGAGCCGCGAACTCGCTCCAGACGACGCGCTCGGCCATCTGCGGCGTGTGATCGGCTTCGGCGCTGGACGGAGCGCGTGCCTTGAGTGCTGCCTCAAGGCCCGATCGCCAGGGCAGCGGCACCGCATCAAGGTTGATATGCCGTCGCGGTGCCAGCGTCTCTGACGCGGCGCGACCCCGGCGCGCGACGAGGTGGAAGCAGTCGCCCGGGGTGATATCGGCCACATCCTCGACGCTGTCGATCCGCTCGAAGCCCGTCGCCTCGAGCGCGGCAATCCAATGCTGCGCGTGCCCGAGCCGCGGTAGCATCTCATCGCGGGTGGATGGCTGCCACCACCGCGGCTGACCGGCGAACAGCAGGTCGCCGAGCCGGTCGTTTTGACGCTCCCCGAGCACGAGGAAACCCTCAGGATGGAGCGACGCGCCGAGCCTGCGCAGCGCTTGCTCGTCGTTGCCCGTCAGAAACAGCGTGTGATTGCAAACGATCAGATCGAACGGCGCGTGGACGAGCCCATCGCTTCGGGCAAGGTCGCCGTCAACGACGTCGACGCGCGCGTCTTCCTGCAGAACGGCATCGATACGGGCGCGGGCTTCCGGCGTCAGCGCCGCGTGGACAATATGGACGCGTCGCCCGGCGACAAGGCGACTGAGCGCACGCGCGAAGCCGGTGTCGCCACTCGTCACGTTCAGCAGCCGAAGCGCCCGATCCGCCGGCCACGCGGCCAAGAAAGCACCAAGGCCGCCGAGGAGCACATCGCGCGACAGGTCCACGGCGGGGACACCGATCTGCCAATGTGCGAAAGACTGGCTTCGCAGCAGGTCGGCTTCGCCGCTGCCGGTCGATGCCTGTTGGCGCAGCTTCGACGGGAGGTCGGCCCCGGCGCGTGCCAAGAGCAGTGCATCGGTGGCGTAATCGGGGTTGTCAGCAATCACCGCGCGGAGGATGGGTTCGGGCTCCGGAAGCGGCGTCGCGTCGACGACGCGCCACGACCCGGCGTCCCGGACGAGCACACCATCCTCTTCCAGGATTGCGATGAGGCGCCGCAGCAGAGGCCGCGACGCGCCAGCAACCTCCAGGCGCACGGCGATCTCGTCGATGGTCGCGGCAGCGCCGCCGCCAAGCGCGGGGAGTAGCGTCCGCCGGGCGAAGCCCGCTGCGGCCGCCGCCAGGAGTGGGCCCACCTCTTCCCGGAAGACCTCGCGACGCCCGCCGACGCGCGCCAGGGTGAGCTGCCTGAGGGCAGCATCGGTGAACGTCGAGGCGTCCGGGACGTCGTGCTTCTCGTCCGTTTGCGTAAGCCGCAGCCGGACGAGATCGGTCCGCAGACCGCGCGCGGGCCTCCGCTCGCGGTCCAGGCTTGGCGCCTCGCGAAAGCGGCCTCCGGCTACTCGGGCGACCAGCTGTCCCGAGTCGTCCCACCACCAACAGTCGGCGACGACCGAGCGGCGGTGCGCGCGAACGACGTCGACGCGCAACCGCACCGGCCGGCCGCCGCCGCGGAACTCGAACGTGTCGAAGGCGACTGGCAGAAAGACCTGAGCACCGTCCACGGGCAACATCGCCAAGAGCGACTGAAAGGCTGCATCGAGGTCGGGCGGCGCCACGTGGCATCCGTGCGCGTCGCCGCCGGTTAGGCGCGCTTCCGCCGAGCGAGGGCCGAAGCTCAACGTGCTCAGCCGCTGAAAGGCCGGCCCGTAGCGCAAGCCACGCGCGGCAACGTCGTTATACAGGCGGGCTGGCGATGCGCTGGACGTGACAACGCTCGCCGGCGGTTCCGCCGCAGGCCCCGTCTCAACCCGCTCGACTCGCGCAACGGCGTGGAGCGCAAGCGTGGCCGGCTCGCCATGCGACGAGGCGGACAGCCAAAGACGGCCGTCGCTAGGCTGGACGTCGACGCGAAGGCGCGTCAGTCGATCGCGGTCGAGGGTCAGCGAGCGGAAGATCTGGAGGTTTCTCACGGCGAGAACGCAGCCATCCTCGGCGGCGCCGTAAACGGAGGCAGCCGCAGCCAAGGCGATCTCGAGAAATCCGGCGGCCGGCAACACGACGGCACCGCCAACTTCGTGATCAGCGAGCCAAGGCTGTGCCGCAAGGTCCAGATCGTGCTCGAAGCGAGCGCCACCCGACCGCAGCGCACGCCCCAACAGGGGATGGACGGTGCCGAAGCGGACAAGATCCTCACCGCGGCCGCTCGCCTGGAACCAGTGGCGAGAGCGGACGAACGTGCGCTGTGGCAGACTAGCGACCCGCGCCCCGGCAGGCGCACGCCGGGAGAAGTCCAGCTGCGCACCGAGGGCGAACGCCTCGCCCAGACGTGCCTCGAGATCCGACGCACCTGCGGCCTCAGCTTCTAGGCCGCGCACCATCCCGAGCGGACGTTCGCGCCGCCGACCAATGGCACGAACATAACCACTCACGATCGCCCGCGGGCCGATCTCGAAGGCGACCGTCGGCCCGACCGCCAGAGCACGCTCGACGGCGTCGGCGAAGCGGACCGGCTCTCTGATGTTCCGCCACCAGTAATCAGCGTCGAGCTCGGCGCCGGTCACGCGATCGCCCGATACGGTCGAGTAGAGCACGCAGTTCGGTCGGCGCGGCGACAAGCCCACCAGCGACGTCCGGACATCCATCTCGACCGGATCCATCGCGCGACTGTGGAAGGCGTAGGCCAAGTCGAGGCGCTTGACGTAGCGAGCGAAAGGACGCAGCGCTTCCACCAGCATCTCGATCTGCGGTTCTGGCCCGGCGAGGGTCAGGTCGTCGTCGGTGTTGTAGCCGGCGACCTCGACCTCCGGCGCCACAAGGGCCAGCGTTTCCTGGAGCGGAACCCGATCCACCGACACGGCGAGCATGGCGCCGACACCGTGCGTCGCCCCTTGCGCTCGCGACCGGTGAAAGATGACGCTTGCCGCGTCAGCCAGGGTAAGCGCGCCAGCGGTGTAGGCCGCAGCGACCTCGCCGACACTATGACCGATGACCCCCGTGGGCCTGAGGCCGCGGGCGCGAAGGCTCGCGACGAGGCCCACCTGCACCGCGAACAGGGCCGGCTGTGCAAGTTCTGTTCGCTCGTAGGAGGACGCATCGGCATGGCTCAGGACAGCTTCTATCGAGGAGCCGCCAAGCTTCTCGAACAACCGGTCAAGGGCGCGCACGGCAGCCCGGAAAGGTGCGTCCTCGCGGAGAAGACGCACCCCCATGCCCGCGTACTGGCAGCCGTTGCCCGAGAAGACGAAGACGACCTCCGGGGCGGCTCCGACAGCTTCACCCTCGACCACACCGTCGACCGAAGCCGGTCGCGCGCTGTCAGCGATGGCTCGCAGGCGACCCTGCAGCGCTGCCGGCGCACCGCCTTCAACCCAGAGCCGATGCGCCTCGTGGCGTCGACGCTGTGCCAACGTCCACGCAGCGTCGTTGAGCTCGGATGGGGAGACGCCGGCAAGCTGTCGCGCGACGGCCACCGCCTCGGTCGCCAGCGCCTCGCGCGCATGGGATGTGACCACGACTGGCGGAATACGGCGCGGGCGCGCGGCTTCGGTGTCGCGCCTCGGCGCCTCGAGAACGGCATGCGCGTTGGCGCCACCGAAACCGAAGGAGTTGACACCGACAAGGGAGCTTTCGGGGACGAGGTCGATGCGCTCTGCCGCGGCGGCGACCCGGAGGTTGAGCTCATCGAAGTCGATGGCCGGGTTCGGCTCATCAAAGTGGAGCGAAGCAGGAATCCGCCCATGCTCGAGAACAAGGAGCGCCTTGAGCAGCCCGACGATCCCCGACGCCGGCTCCAGATGACCGACATTGCCCTTGACCGACCCGATGGCGAGTGGCTTCGAGCGTCGGCGACCCAGCGCCCGGCCTAGCGCTTGTGCCTCGAGCGGATCGCCCGCTGCCGTGCCCGTACCGTGCGCCTCAAGATACGCCAGCCTCGCCGGATCGATGCCGGCGCGCCCGTAGATATCGTCCAATAGCGCTGCCTGGCTCGCCGAGCTGGGCAGCGAGAGACCTGCAGTGCGGCCATCGGCGTTCGTGGCGGTCGCCTTGACGACAGCGCGAATGCGGTCGCCATCGGCGATCGCCTGTTCCAGGCGCTTGACGACCACGAACCCGCCGCCTTCGGCCCGCACGTAACCGTCGCCCGAGGCATCGAACGGCCGACACCGACCGCGGGGCGAGAGCATCCCCGCCCGGGAAAACCCGATGAACGGAAACGGGCTCAGCAGCAGGTTGACACCGCCCACCAGCGCGAGGTCAATCGTATCCTGTGTCAGGGCACGGCAGGCGTTGTCGAAGGCCACGAGGCTCGACGAGCAAGCCGTGTCTAAGACGAAGCTCGGTCCCCGCAAGTCGAACGCATAGGAAATCCGATTGGCAACGATGCTCAACGCGTTGCCAGTCATGAAGTACGCGTCGGCCGATGCCGGATCAGCGATGCGAATGTCGCCGAAGTCATGGTTGGACACGCCGACGAACACGCCCGCGCGCGTGCCAGCCACGCGGTCGAGCGCGATGGCCGCGTCATCGAACGCATGGGCCGCGAGCTCGAGAGCGAGCCGCTGCTGCGGGTCCGTCTGCGCCGCCTCCCGCGGCGACATGCCGAAGAACGCCGGATCGAAGCCGTCGATCTCATCGATGACGCCGGCCGCCCACGTGTACGCTTTGCCGGGCGCGTGCCGGTCGGGGCTGAAGAACGCGTCCTTGCTCCACCGCGCGTCCGGGATCTCGGTCACCGCGCACCTGCCGGCTCTGAGCAAATCCCACAAGCCAGTGAGGTCGGCGACACCCCCCGGAAGCCGACAAGCGGCACCAACGATGGCAAGATCGCTGAAAGTCACTCGTTCATCCCGTCGTCGAAGATGTTCACGGAGCCGGAGTGGCCCCCCCGTCGGCCCGCCGCAATGCACGCGCCTCGCTCGGGTCACATGCGCGGCACGCGAACCGCCGGTCGCGGCGCGTGCCGACACACGTGCCGGGGCCGCTACCGGTCTGCAGCGAGCCGCTGCGCAACGGATGTGACGGCGGATGCGCCTTCTTCATCCGCGTTCTCACCTAGGGTTCCCGCCCCGCAACAAAGGGATCGACATCGTTACTCGGTCCGACCCGGGCTCTGTCTTGCGCGCTCCGATCATGTGCGTCAACGCATCACACCTCGCGCGCCAAGGGGTCCGCCGGCTGACGCACGTAGGCCTGCCCGGCGGCGGCGACGCCGCGCCGGATCTCTCGGGTGCGGGTGAACAGCTCTTCCAAGACGTCTCCTTGGTCCCACCGGATTGCTCGCTGCAACGCGATTAGGTCTTCAGTAAATCGCCCCAGCATCTCGATCGTAGCCTGCTTGTTGCCCAAAAAAACGTCGCGCCACATGACAGGATCAGAGGCCGCGATACGAGTAAAATCAGTAAAACCGCCTGCCGCGTACTTGAATACTTCACTCTTGACCTGATCTTCAATATCAGCAACGGTGCCGACAATAGTGTATGCAATGAGATGTGGAAGATGCGAAGTCAGCGCGAGAATACGATCGTGATGCGCCGGCGCCATCTCGTCAACTTCACTACCGACGGCCTCCCACATCGCGCGTACACGGCGGACGGCGGCCGCGTCGGTCACCGCGGTCGGCGTGAGAATGCAGCGGCGGCGCTCGAAGAGGGAGGGAAAGGCGGCGTCCGGGCCCGAATGCTCCGTCCCAGCCACCGGGTGGCCACCGACGAACCGCTCAGGACGTGGGATGATGCGGCCCAAATCATCGACGATCGAGGCCTTGATCGAGCCAACATCGGTCACCACGCACTCGGCATCTAGCGCCGGGGCCAGCGCCTCCGCGACCGTCGCGAGCGCTCCGGGTGGTGTACCAAGCACGACCATGTCGGCGCCAGCCACGGCCAACGCCGGATCGTTCGTGGCCTCGTCGCAAAGACCGCGGGCGAGCGCGCGGTCCAGCGTCTCGGCCCGGCGTGCGCAACCGACGACGTGGCCAACGCGCTTTCGCTCCTTAAGGGCAATCGCGAGCGAGCCGTTGATTAGCCCAGTACCAATGATTGCGAGGCGTTCGCAGACGAAGTTCACGCCACGTCCGCCACGGGCACATCCGCTAGCGCCGCGACGACGCGGCGATTCTCCATCTCTGTGCCAACACTCAGTCTTACGCTGTCAGGAAGACCATAGGCGCCCATGTCCCGGGCGAGGACGCCCTGCACCTCCAAGACGCGAAGAACCTCTTGAGCGCGGGCGCGGCTCCGCGTCGTCACAAGGAGGAAGTTGGCCACACTAGGAACGACCTCGAACCCGAGCTGGCGCAGCCGCGCTTCGAGCCACGGTAGCCACTGATCGTTGTGATGCTTGGCGGCGACGACGTGTTCGCGGTCACGCAGCGCCGCCAGACCGGCCTGCTGCGCGGCGGCCGACACGTTGAATGGTCCGCGAACGCGATTGAGCACATCGACCACCGCCGCTGGCGCATAGGCCCAGCCGAGCCGCAGCGCCGCCAGGCCCATGATCTTCGAGAACGTCCGCAGAACCACGACGTTCTCGGCACCTGCCACCAGCGACATGCCGTCGTCGTAGTCCGAGCGATCGACATACTCGGTGTAGGCCGCATCGAGCACGATCAGGACGTGCTCCGGCACGCGCGACCTCAATCGGAGGATCTCGTTGCGACCGAGATACGTGCCCGTGGGATTGTTCGGGTTGGCTAGGAACACGAGACGCGTCCGCGGCGTCAGGGCCCCGAGCAGCGCATCGACGGACGTCGTCAGTGCGGCCTCCGGTGCGGCGACGGGGGTTGCGCCGGCGGCGAGCGCAGCCAGTCGGTACATCAGAAAGCCATGCGCGCTGTGCACGACCTCGTCACCGGGGCCGGCGTACGCGCGCGCGAGGAGGCTAATGAGCTCGTCCGAGCCGGCGCCGCAAACGATCCGATCGGCGTCGACGCCGTGCAGCTCGCCGATGGCAGCACGCAGTTCGGAGCTGGCGCCGTCGGGATAGCGATGCAAGCGCGCCCCGACGCGATGGTAGGCCTCAATGGCTTTCGGGCTTGGTCCCAGCGGTGACTCGTTCGCCGATAGCTTCGCGACGTCGGCGCGCTCGCGCAGGCGCGCCTTGCCACCGACATAGGCCTCAATATCCAGCACGCCCGGCTGCGGCTGAGGTGGCGCCATCACAACAACCCCTTGAGCGCGGCCAGGCCGCCGCGATCTTCGTCGAAAGATGTCGGATTGGCTTGTCTAGGCGGAAGTCCGCCCGCGGAAAAGGGTATCAGCGCCGCAAGTGCCATCAGCCAGCGCTCAGCCGTCGCCGACATCGATCGGTCGGGCCCAGGCACCCAGGCGGACGCATCGTTCGACCTGGTGCGGATGTTTGCTCACGAGTGCCGCGAGCCGCGCATCATCCTGCTCGAGGAAGCCCCGAACCTCGATCAGGTGGAGGGCCTCCGCGGGTACGTCCAACCGTGCAACGGCGCGCCAGGCGGCTTCCAGGCCAAGGTCCGCCAGCAGGTCGCGCAGACGGCCGCGGCTGACCTCGAGCGGCGCGGCGACGGCGAGGAGACTGACGTCGTCGCCCGATGGATCCGGCACCGCCCGGGCGACGACGAAGGCGTCGGCGTCGCTGCCACCGCCCATGTCGAACGGCAGACGCACGATCACGTGCAAACGCGGTGTCGGCTCAACGAGCGATCGCCACCAGACCTCGTCGTCAGCAGGCGCCGGCAGAACGGCGGCCTGCGCCTCATCGTCCGCCAGCGTGCGTAGCGCATGCGCCGGACGGTCGACGCGCACCAAAGATGTCGCCCCGCCAAAGTGCTGCCGCGCCAAATCCCAAATGCGCCGCTCGCCGCTAGGCGCGCAAACCGCGACGGCGAGCTTTGCCTGCGCACGCGCCGACGCGGCGAAGATCTCCCGCCAGATTCGAACGAGCGCCGAGGCCGGCACGCGATCACCGATGTCGGCGATCAGCCGGCGCAGGATCTGCGCTTCTCGCCCAGGACGCAGGACATCCGCACCGCCAGCCTTCTGCGCGCCGATACGGCCGCTCAAGGCATGTCGCTCAGCCAACAGCTCGGCGATCGCCGTGTCGATGCGGTCGATCTCGCGCCGTAGATCGTCGAGCGCGTCCATGTGTTGGTCGTTCATGCCAAAGCTACCGCGAGACCGAGATTCAGACTAGCCGCGACGACGCCGCGTCGTAAAGGCAACGACGCCGGCGGTTCTGCCACCGCGGGCCGATGGCTCGGCGTCGCGGGCGGCGACGTTCTGTGCGGGGAGCGATCGCACCCGCGCGGCCGGCGTGGCCGCCGCAGCCAGCACTGCCGTTGCTCCGACCGTCGTCTTCTCCGCCTCGGCGATAATAACGCCGCTGACCTGTCGCGCGAGTGTCGTCCCTGCCCGTTCCCACAGCGGTGCCGTTCGCAGCCAGGCCTTCGAGCGGAAGGGCGGCACGTAAAGGGCGCGCTCGCGCGCCACCGCGCGGAAGAGATTTCGCTCCAGCGTGCCTTTCAGTTGCGACGCGCTGTACGGAACGCCGTAGCCGAAGGGTGTCCGCTCCGCCAGACACCAGAGCCCGCGGCGGTTCGGTACGATCGCGACCAGACGCCCGGAATCGGCCAGTACGCGCCAGACTTCGCGCAGCAGCCTATGGACCCGGTCGGTCCCCTCGATCGCGTGAACCAACACGGCGACGTCGATGCTCCGATCGGCGAGCGGCAGCATCGTCTCCTGCACCAGAGCCGCCCTGTTTTCCCGTCGCTTGGGCCAAGGCGCACACCCCTGCTCGTGCGGCATCATCGAGATGACCCGCGCGGCCGATCGCGCGAAGCCCCCGAGAAACGGACCTGCGTAGCCGAGACCGAGCACGTGCGTTCCCGGAGCGACAGGCTCCAGGGTCGCGAGCCGTCGCTCGATCAAGCGCCTCGCCACGCGCCCCTGAGGGCTAGCGTAGAACTCGCCGAGGTGGCGGATATCCGGTCGCATCATCGAAGCTTCGGGTTTCCCATGCCTGATGGCATAGTTTACGGGCGACGTCGCGAAAGGGAACCTTCACCGACGGGAGTGCTGGGATGGCGCGTCTCCAGATCGAGATCATCCCGCTCTTGCGGGACAATTACGCCTATCTGCTCTTCGAGCCCGAGACGCAAACCACCGCCGTGGTCGATCCGGGCGAGGCCGGTCCGGTCTTGGCCACGCTCGAACGCCGCGCGCGGCGGCTGGACTGGGCCATCATCACCCATCATCACGCCGACCACGTCAACGGGCTCGCCGAGGTCAAGCGGCGTACCGGCTGCAAGGCCGTTGGGCCGCGCGCGGAGTTCGCGAAGATTCCGAACCTCGACCTGACGGTCGCCGAGGACGAGAGCTTCGTGCTCGGCCACGCCGTCGCCCAAGTGTTGGAGACGCCCGGCCACACGCTCGGGCACGTTGCCTACTACTTTCCCGAGACACCGGCGGTCTTCGCCGGCGACACCCTCTTCGTCCTTGGTTGCGGCCGTCTGTTGGAGGACAGCGCAGAGACGATGTGGAGGTCGCTCGGCAAGCTCGCCGCCCTGCCGCCGGAGACGAAGATTTATTGCGGCCACGAGTACACGCTCGCGAACGCACGCTTCGCCGTCGCCATCGACCCCGAAAACACCGAGCTGAGCGCCCGCGCGCGGCGGCTCGAACAACTGCGCGAACGGAGCGAGCCGACGGTGCCGACGACAATCGGCGAGGAGCTGGCGACCAACCCGTTCCTGCGCGCGGACGACGCGAAGATCAGGGAGCGGCTGGGGCTCCGCGGCGAGCCGGCGGCCGACGTGTTCGCGGAGATCCGGCGCCGCAAAGACGCCGCGTGAGACCCTCGCGTGGCGGCTGCCCGGAGCGCGACGCCGGCCACGCGGGCCCTCGATCGCGGCGGCGTCGCGTACGTCACGCACAGCTACGCGTTCTCCGCCTCCAGCGGCGACATCGGGCTCCAAGCGGCGGTGGCGCTCGATGTCGACCCGAGACGCATCCTGAAGACGCTGGTGGTAGTGGCGGATGAGGTCCACGCGCTTGCCGTCCTGGCCGTCGCCGACACGCTCGACCTCAAGGCTATGGCGGCCGCGCTTGGCAGCCGCCGCTGTCACCTCGCGCCGATTCCGGATGCGCAGCGGGTAACGGGGTTCATCAAGGGCGGGATTAGCCCCTTCGGCACGCGCCGCGCGCTGCCTACGGTGATCGATTCGGGCGCCTTCGGGTTCCCATGCGTGTTGATCAACGGTGGCCGGCGCGGGCTGCAGGTCGAGCTTGCCCCGACCGACATTCGACGCATGACGTGCGGGCAGCGCGCCGATATCGCGCGACAGCTATTGAACACCGGAGATTCGTTTTGAAAATGCGATGACAGGCGCACACTGTATAATTGAAGAGGAGATGGAGAGGATCTGATGCGCACGCTCTTGATCGGTGCAGCCACGCTTATCGTTGCGGCGCCGGCCTACGCCGCGAGCCCCTTGGTCAGCGCGGACTGGCTCGCCGAGAATCTCGGCAGCGAGGATCTTGCCATTCTCGACATTCGCAATCGGATCGACGGCGGCTCGGCTGAGGCGTTCGGCGCTGCGCACATCCCCGGCGCGGTCTACTCGAGCTACACCGACGACGGCTGGCGTCGTGACGAAGACGGCGTCCCCGGCATGCTGCCCCCGGTCCAGGATCTGGAGGCGCTCATCGGTGGCCTCGGCATCGACAGCGACGCCCATGTCGTCATTGTCTATGGTGGCGTTAGCAGCTCCGACTTCGGCAGCGCCGCCCGCGTCTATTGGACCTTCACGCAGCTCGGCCACGAGCAGCTCTCCATCCTTGATGGTGGCTACGCCGCCTGGACCGCCGACCCCGCCCGGCCGGTCGCCAGCGGCCAGACGGATGTCGAGCCGACCGTGTACGAGGCCCGCCAAGCGGAGGCCGGGACGCTCGCCACCGCCGCCGACGTCGCCGACGCCATCGACGGCCCCGCTGTCCTGCTTGACGGCCGGCCGGCCAGCCAGTTCGCCGGCGTCGACAAGCACCCGGCGGCGGCCCGCGCCGGCCACGTGCCGAGCGCCGTGAGCTTCGATCAGGCGCGGTGGTTCGAGCCCGAGAGCGGCCAACTCCGCGACACGGACGCCGTGCTCGCGTCCCTCCCAGCAGGCGTGCTGGACGGCGACGACGAGGTCATCAGCTACTGCAACACCGGACACTGGGCCGCGACGAACTGGTTCATGCTGAACCAGGTGCTGGGCCGCGAGAACGTGACCCTCTACGACGGCTCGATGACGGGCTGGACGGCGGACGCCAGCCGCCCCGTCGCGACCTCGATGCCCGCAGCGAACTGAGCCTTGGCGACGAGCCTCCAGACCCGTAGCGCGGCACCCGGTGCCGCCGTCATCGCGGCGGGCACTGCCCTCGTCGTCCTCGCCGCCGTCATCGCGGCGACGGTCAGCTGGCGCCAGGCCGGGATCCTCCTGGTCGGTGCCGGCCTCGGCGTCGCGCTCTATCATGGCGCGATGGGCTTCACGGCCTACTGGCGGCGCTGGCTCGTCAATCGCGAAGGTTTCGGCGTCCGCATGCAGCTGTGGATCATCGGGCTCGGCTCGCTCGCGTTCTTCCCGATGATCGGCGGCTGGCTGCCGGGCTTCGAGGCGCGTGGCGCCGTCGCGCCCCTCGGCCTTGAGGTCGCCATCGGCGCGTGCCTGTTCGGCGTCGGCATGCAGCTCGCCAACGGTTGCGGCTCGGGCACCCTGTTCACCCTCGGCGGCGGCAGCACGAAGATGCTGCTCACGCTCGCCGCCTTCATCGCCGGCTCGCTGCTCGCGACGTTCCACCTGCACCTCTGGCGCCCCCTGCCCGAGCTGCCGGCCGTGAGCCTGGTGAACGAATTCGGCGTCGGCGGCGGCCTGCTCGCCCAGGCTTTCATCCTGCTGATGCTTCTGGCGCTGGTCCGGCGCTACGAGCGCAAGCCGGCGATACCTCCATCGGCCGCGAGCGGCGATGCGCTCCGCGGGCCCTGGCCGCCGTTGGTGGCAGCAACGGTCCTCGCCGCACTCGCGGTCGTCATGTTCTGGCTCGCTGGCCTGCCTTGGAGCGTCACCTTCGCGTTCGCGCTCTGGGGCGGCCAGCTCTACGAGGCGGTCGGCGGCGATCTCTCGACGGTACCGTTCTGGAGCGTTGCCTGGGCGCAGACGGCGCTCGACGTCAGCGTGCTCAGGAACGCAACCTCGGTCAGCAATTTCGGCGTGATCCTTGGCGCCCTGCTCGCGGCCGGTCTCGCCAATCGCTTCAATCCGGCCCGCAGCGTCCCCTGGCGGCCTGGCCTCGCGGCGCTGATCGGCGGCCTGATCATGGGCTACGGCGCGCGGCTCGCCTATGGCTGCAACGTCGGCGCCTTCGTCGGCGGCACCATGAGCGGCAGCCTGCACGGCTGGCTCTGGCTCGCCGCCGCGCTCGTCGGCTGCTGGATCGGCATCCGGCTGCGGCCGCTCTTCGCCCTGGCGAACGAGCCACCGCGGGCCTAGCGCCCGCGCAACGGCACGCGCCTCACGGCACGCGGCGGCACGGACGCTAGGCGCTCTTCCAGGTGGTCTATGCGGTCCTGCCGCGCTCGATGTTCCACGCCATCATCGGCCGCACCACCGCGTTGCGCGGCCCGCCCGCCGCGGCCGCGTCGGCATGATCGCGCGAGCGCCAGGCTGGCCGCTACCTGGTGGCGTCGACGGCCGAGCCGTGCCTTAGCGAGTGCGGATTGGCGGCAGAAACCCGCCATTCTCGATGGGAATTGGCGACCGTCCGGTCCGGCGTCCTGCCACCCATGCGGGTCGCACCAAGAGGAAGTTGGCGACGCGCTCTAACCGCCCGCAGCGTGGCAGCGGCGCGGGCATCTAGGGAATCGAGGCTTGAAGTTCTCGATGGTTTCCATCGAATACGAAAAAAAGATACTAATTTCGTCGCAATCTTCCAGCTCAGCTGCCGGCGACGGCATAGCTGCTCGCCGGCCCACTCGTGTTGATTACGCTCCTCGGCAAACTCTGGGCACGACACGGCTCAAAGGGACAGCGAAATGCGCGGCAAAACTCAGGAGACGGCAGCGGCCGTTGCCTCGAACGGCGTCGGCACCACGAGTGTCTCCGCCGAAGGGACGCAGGTTAGCCAATCCTCCGGCACCACTTGGCCGATCGGCGTCGATTTACGCGAAGAACGCCTGTTCCGCGCGCTCGACGACGATAATGATCATGCGGTCCGCCTACGCGATTTTGAGCGCGTATTCGCTGAGGTTGGCCTCAAAAGCCATGACAAACGGCTCCACGATAGTCTCGGTCTACTGAAACATCGGATCGAGACCGCGCGCCAAGTCACCGATGAGATCACTCTAAAAATAACACGCTCTGACTTTTATCAGGCTATTCGCCACAACATTCTTCTCATTGAGCGCGCTGTGCAAGGTCGCATGGTAATTCCGGATTTCGCTGGCTTTCGCAATGACATCGAGAGAATCTTTGAACAAGTTAAACAAAACAAAGCCGGGGCACCGGCTGATTATATTCCGCAGCTACATTTGCAAGGTGCGGCCGCCGACAGCTTCGGTATGGCACTGTGCTCGATTGACGGGCAGCGTCTCAGCTTGGGTGATGCCACCCAGTACTTCTCTATCCAATCGACTTCGAAGCCAATCAGCTATTGCATCGCCCTCGAGGAGCACGGTGCGGAGATGGTTCACCGCTTCGTCGGCCGTGAGCCGAGCGGCGTCGGGTTCAACGAGATTGCGCTCGACAAGTCTGACCGACCCTACAATCCGACGATCAACGCTGGCGCGATCATGACGTGCGCGCTGATCGGCCTGGGTGATCGGGGTGTACCGGCGGCCGCCGATCAACAGACCTCACCCGACGTCCGGGGCTGGTCCGGCCGTCGTTTCGATTCGGTGATGAAGCGCTGGGCTAAGCTCTGCGGCGATGAGCTACCGCGCTTTTCGACCTCCGTATTTCTTTCTGAGCGAGAAACTGCCGACAGGAATTACGCTCTTGCGTATTTCATGCGCGAAAAAGACGCGTTTCCGAAAGATGCAGATATTCATGATATTCTTGAATTTTACATGCAGTGTTGTGCGATCGAGCTGAACTGCGAGGCCATGTCAGTTGTCGCGGCGACGCTGGCGAACGGTGGTATCTGTCCGGTGACGGGTGAGCGGGTCTTCAAGACGGAAACCGTGCGCAACTGCCTGTCACTCATGTCGAGTTGCGGCATGTATGATTTCTCCGGCGAGTTCGCATTCACCATTGGGCTGCCAGCGAAGAGCGGCGTCTCCGGCGCCGTCATGGTGGTCGTGCCGAACGTGGCCGGTTTCTGCACTTGGTCGCCAAGGCTGGACGAGCTTGGCAACAGCGTGCGCGGCATCGACTTTTGCCAACGCCTTGTCAGCAATTTCAACTTCCATAGCCTTGACGATTTGAGCGGACACACATCAAAAAAGGATCCGCGAATGAACCCCATTCAGGTCAAAGCCAGACAAGTCAATGAAATGATCTGGGCTGCCAGCAAAGGCGATCTCGGCGCAATCCAATCACAACTTCAAAGAGAAGATAGCGTGAGCTGCGCTGACTACGATCTTCGAACGCCTCTACACTTGGCAGCGGCCGAAGATCAACAGAATGTCGTACAGTTCTTTATCGACGAGGCGAGGCGCGGCGGGCGAAAAGTCGATCTCAATCCAAGAGACCGATGGGGCGGCACGCCGCTGGACGACGCCTATCTGCAAGGGCACGCGAGCATGATCGATCTGCTTGAACAAGCTGGGGCCGTTCGCGGCGAGTTGACAGGTGGTCCGACCGACGATGCGACCGGTGCGAAAGCGCAAGCGCTATTGGATTCACCGAAAACGGATGAACTGATCTGGGCTGCAAGTCTCGGCGACGTCGTCGCGGTTCGGCGGCTGGCCGCCCAGGGCATCCCGCTGGAGACCGCGGACTACGACTATCGCACCGCGTTGCATCTCGCGGCAGCCGAGGGGCATCTGGAAGTGGTGAGCTACATCATCGCGCACGGTGTTCCGACAAGCCCGACCGATCGTTGGGGCAACACGCCCTTGAACGACGCAATCCGGCATGGTCACGACGACGTGGTCGAGGTGCTTCGGGCGCATGGCGGTGTGTGCCGAGACGAAGCGAAGTGGACCACGGCAACGAGCACCGACCCGACCGCAGCCGAGCTGAGCGATCTGTAGAGCGAAGCGGCTTGACGATGGCTCATTGCGTCGCGCGCCGGCAAGCGAGCGCGCGCGCCGGCGTCGCACGCGGGACTGTCGCCGGGCGTGCGGTCACCGGCGGCCGCGGCGCAGAGGTGGGCCAGATCCACGATCAAACCTGCGAACGCGAGGACATGACGTACCGGTGCAGCGAGGTCGCGGCGGAAATGCTGCGCTCTCTGATCGGCGACGAGGAGGTGACGTGTGACGCCGTGAACCGGAACCGCTACGGCTCCACGCTGCGCCGTCGCGGGGTCGATCTCGGCTCGATGATGGCCAATGCGGGATCACAGATGACCGAGGCGGCGCTGCCGCACGCGGTGTTCGCGGGCGTGCTCGACCGAGCCATGGCCCGGCGCGGCCGGCCTGCCGAGGCCGGCGCGCATGATCGGAGAAGGACTAGCGCGACTTGATCGGACCCGATCAACGAGCAAAGTGGCCCGAGACA
>CAYUKE010000019.1:0-3082 GCA_964445185.1 uncultured Geminicoccaceae bacterium | reverse complement strand
ACGTCCGTACCAAGCCCAAGCCCACCGAGCAAACACACCCGCTGCGCGACGCCTTGCGCCCCGCGACCGGCGCGAGCGGCCCTCATGGCGGCCTACCGGTCGCTGTGCCGCCCCCCTGAAGCGCCGATTCGGACTAGCGCACCGTCTCCGTTGAAGCGTACGTCTTCGATCCGAACCAAGGATGGCGTCCGTGCCACCCCAGGGAAGAAGGACCTGCCATGACGCTCGGAACGCTGAAAGATCTTTACCTCGGCCAGTTGCAAGACCTCCGCAGCGCGAACGCGCAGGCGCTCGAGGTCACCGAGGCGTTGGCGACCGCGGCAACAAACGCGGAACTCAAAGATGCGCTCAACGCTGGCGTCTCGGGGATCCGTGACGGCATACAGGCGGTCGAGGCTCTCGTTCGCGCCCACGGGGCAAATCCCGCCGCCGTGTTCTGCCAGGGCATGCAAGGCCTGGTCGCGGAAGCCCGAGCCCATGCGCTGGAGGCGGACATCTCGGATACGGACCTGCGTGACCTGATGATCATCACCCAGTACCAGCGCATGGCGCACTATGCGATTGCCGGCTACGGATCGGCGCTCGTGTTCGCCCGTCGTCTCGAGCTTGTGGACGATGCCCGGACACTCGAGACCTGTCTGGAGAAGACGCGCGGCGGCGACGTCCGCATGGGCGCGATCGCAGCAGCATAGGTCGGTAGTGCCGCAGCCTGCCGGCGCTTGCCCGATGGCGCCAGGGCCACCGTCGATGGTTGCACCCCGCTTTTCTCATATGCCCGCGCCGCCCGCGCTCCTAGGGCGGGCGCAGCGGGTCGCTCGTCCGCTTTGGTGTGATGTGACAACGTCCGGATGCGCCAGGTTGAGAGATCGGCGCTCCGAACCGCGATCGGCTGGCTCGTGATGGCACTCCGCACTCGCGACGGCATGGCTGTAGCGTCGCCGCCATGATAGCGGCGCCATCCAGATGCTCAGGTGATCATACCGACGCCGCCACGACGGCCGAGCCCCGCGCCCCGCAACATGCGATCGGTGATGCGTGGACTGCGCGCCGCGTGTTGAGCGCTACGCGGCCGCTTTACGCAACACGGCGGGTGCTCCACGAAGATGCCGGCCTGCCCGCTCACCGTCCCAAGCATTTCTAGCGGGTTGTTGAGCGCGATGCCCTCTTCGGGCCCAACGCAGGTGCTTCGTCACCGCCCGACGCGCGTTTCCCTGGCGGCCATCCGCTATGCGGCGACAACGGTCCAGCTATCCCTGCCGTCGAGCAGCTGTTGAAGGTCGTCCCGACGCTCCGGCCGGGTCGCGTCGTGCAGCTGCTCCAGCACGGGCGCTTCGCGCTGGTGGATCACGCCGAGCGCCAGCGGTGCGTCGAGGTCGACGAGCAGCTTGGCAAGCGTCGGGTTGGTGGCGTCGTGGATGAGGACGTCGTCGTCGGGCCCGTCGATGCCGGGCTCGAACACCTGCAAGGCCAGCGTGGCAGTGTCGAAGCGGAGCGCCTTGGCGCCGGCCTCGCCGAAGCGCAGCGGCTCGCCGTGGCGGCACCAGAGCTGGTTCTCGGCCGCGCGCGCCTTGTCGGTGACCGTGCTCCAGGCGCCGTCATTGTAGACGATGCAGTTCTGCAGGATCTCGACGAAGCCCGTGCCGGCGTGGCCGTGCGCGGCCTTCAGCACGTCCACCATCGCCGCCTGCGCCACGTCGGGAACGCGGGCGAAGAAGCTGGCGCCGCAGCCGAGGGCGAAGCTGCCGGCGTGGACGGGCGTGTCGAGCGAGCCCTTGGGCGTCGACGGCGTCACCTGGCCGACGGGGCTGGTCGGCGAGACCTGGCCCTTGGTCAGGCCGTAGACCTCGTTGTTGAACAGTAGGTAGACGAGGTCGGGGTTGCGGCGCAGCAGGTGCAGCAGGTGATTGCCGCCGATCGATAGGCTGTCACCATCGCCCGACACGACCCAGACGTCGAGGTCGGGCGCGGCCAGCTTGACGCCCGTGGCGATCGCCGCGGCGCGGCCGTGGATCGTGTGGAAGCCGTAGGTCTCGACGTAGTAGGGAAAGCGCGCGGCGCAGCCGATCCCGGAGAGAAAGACGGTCCGATCCGGACCGAGCTGCAGGTCGGCGAGCGTCTTCTGCACGGCCTTGAGGATCGCATAGTCGCCGCAGCCCGGGCACCAGCGGACCTCCATGTCCGAGGCGTAGTCCTTGGCGGTGCGCGGCGACGGCGGCTCCAGAATGTCGGTCATCCGGCAACTCCCAGCGCCGAACGCACGCGCTCGGCGATCTCCTGAACCTGAAACGGTCGCCCGGCGACCTTGGTCAACGAAAGGACGGGTCGCGCGAACCGTCCCTGCAGAAGGTGCGCGAGCTGGCCCATGTTGAGCTCGCAGACCAGAACCTGGTCGAAGGCGCCGAGCAGATCGCCGAGGTTCTTCGGAAACGGCGACAGATGGCGAAGATGCAGCTGCGCGACGTCGAGGCCTTCGCCACGTACTTCGTCGACGGCCGTGGTGATGGCGCCGTAGGTCGATCCCCAGCCGACGACCAGGATCTTCGATGCCGTGTCGCCGGCAACGAAGGTCTTGGGCGGGATGACGTCGGCCAGGCGCTCGACCTTGGCTTGGCGCAGCTCGGTCATACGCTGGTGGTTTGCCGGATCGTACGAGACCGCACCCGTCCCGTCCTCGCGCTCCAGGCCGCCGATGCGATGGTGCAGCCCGGGCGTCCCGGCCGGGATCCACGGCCGCGCGAGGCTTTGCGGGTCCCGGTCGTAGGGCCGACGCTCGCCGCGCTCGGCGCGCGGGATCGGCGGCAGGCTCGCCCAATCGGGGATCGCCCAGGGCTCCGAAGCGTTGGCGAGGTAGCCGTCGGTCAGCAGCATCACCGGCGTCATGCCGACGATGGCGAGCCGCACCGCCTCCAGCGCGGTCCAGAAGGCGTCGCCCGGGGTGGCGGCGGCGACCACCGGTAGCGGCGCGTCGCCATTGCGGCCGAGCACCGCCTGGAACAGGTCGGACTGCTCCGTCTTGGTCGGCAGGCCGGTCGACGGACCGCCCCGCTGCGCGTCGACGACCACGAGCGGCAGCTCGGCGGCG
>CAYUKE010000018.1:16480-19482 GCA_964445185.1 uncultured Geminicoccaceae bacterium | reverse complement strand
CCGGGGAGGGCCTCGATCGCAGCTGCAAGGCGCCGGGCACGGACGTGATCGTCGGCGAGGCGGTCGACGTCGTGGTCGAGCGCGTAGAGCGCCGCCGCCGCGACGACGCCCGCCTGGCGCATCGCGCCGCCGAGCTGCTGCTTGATCCGCCACGCGTCGCCGATGATGGCGGCGCGGCCGGCGAGGCAGGCACCGACCGGCGCGCCGAGCCCCTTCGAAAAGTCGAGCCAGACGGTGTCGCAGAGCTGCCCGTAGGCCGCCATCGGCACGCCGGCGGCGACGGCCGCGTTGGCCAGCCTGGCGCCGTCCATGTGCAGCCTGAGGCCGTGCGCGCGGACAACCTCGGCGACGCCCGCGACTTCGTCGACGGTCCAGACCGCGCCACCACCCATGTTCGTCGTGTTCTCGATGCAAACCATCGCCGTGCGCGGGTTGTGGCGATAGGCGCCGCGAATCGCGCCCTCGACCTGAGCCGCGCCGAACTTGCCGCGAGCGCCGTGGAGCGGCCGCAACATGCAGGAAGCCACCGCCGCGGGCCCACCACTCTCGTAGTGGAGCGGATGCGTCGACGCCTCAAGGACGACCTCGTCGCCAGGCCGGGTATGGAGGCGGAACGCGATCTGGTTCGCCATCGTCCCCGACGGCAGGAAGACGGCCGCCTCGTGGCCCAGGAGATCGGCGACGCGGGCACAGAGCGCGTTGACGGTCGGGTCCTCGAAGGCCTGCTCATCGCCGACCTCGGCTGTGGCCATCGCCTGCCGCATCGCTGGCGTCGGCCGCGTTTTCGTGTCGCTCGCAAGATCGACGAGCCCCATGAACGTCACTCCCAGGAAGCAGCCTGCATGTAGCGTCGTGTGCTCCGCCGCGGCCAGCGCGTAGCGGGCCGCGACGATGACGCCGGCGGCGCCCCGACGGTGGTTTCGTCCCGTCACATAAAGACCGACGACCACGACGGCCGGGCGTTCCCAGCCCGCGCGTCGTGACGCGTTGCCGGCGAACGCGGTCCGTCGTGGTCATTGCGTCCGCAACGCGCGGCCGAGCGGTCACCCACGCGCCGGGTCGAAGGCGGCGAGGTCGATCAACGGCGCGTTGCCGAGGATAAGGGCCGCGAGCGCCTCGCCGGTAGCGGGCGCGTTGAGGACGCCCCAGACGCCGTGTCCGGTGGCGATGTAGACGCCCTCGACGCCCGGCAATGCGCCGATCCGCGGCAGACCGTCGTTGGTGACCGGACGGTAGCAGGCTTGCAAGGTCCGCGCCGGCGCGCGGGCGAGGCCCGGCGCCAGAGGCTCGAGCATCCCCCGCAGATCTGCCTCCGCTCCGGCGATAGGCGCCACGTCCGCGGGATCGGCCAACACCGGCATCTCGTCGCCGATGCCGCAGACATAGGTTGTGCCATCCGGGCGGTTGAAGATCTCCGGTGCGGCGATCGTCTCCTCTAGCGTTTCGACATGCGCGAACAGTGCGTGGGCCGGAAGTTGGCGCTGGTTCTCGAGGACCACGCTGGCGCCCTTCAACCCACTAACGCTCGGCACGTTCACCCAGCCGGCAGCCACGGACGTCCAGGGCCCCAACGCGAGGACCACGGCCGCGGCATCGATTTCGCCGGCTTCCGTTAGCACGGCGGTGACCCGCGACCCCTGACGCCTGAGGCCGACCACGACCTCCGAGATGACGTCGACGCCGGCGCTCCGCGCCCATAGGCCGCGGGCGAACATCTCGGGATGGACTTGCGCGGTGGTCGTCGGCGTGCCGAGCTGCTCTTGAACCAAGCAATCGGCAGCCAGCCAATCGTAACCATGGGGCGAGCCGCCGAGGCGCCGGCGGGCGCTGGCGACGGCAGCGAAGGTGTCGAGCCCGCGGTAGTCCCAGGGGTTGTCGAAGCGGTCTGCCAGTTCGGCGTGAAGCGCGAAGCTTCGCCGGGCTAGCGGCCCCAGCGCTGAGCCGTCGCACCAGTCGCGAGCGAGGAAGCCGCCGGCCTTGCCGGACGCAGCACCAGCGATCCCGTTGCGCTCGACGATGGTTGTCCTGACGCCACTCTCAGCAAGAAAGAAGGCCGTCGCGACGCCGATGACACCGCCGCCGCAGACGACCACGGGCGCACCGGTCATGACGATCTCGCCAAGCCGTTCCTGCCGACTCCAATCATGATGCCGCACAACCCGAACGCTCGCTGACCAACGTCCCCGCACACCATGCCACCCTCCATGCTCGTTCGAACGCACGAGCGTTACCCGCCATGGTGAGCGGCCACCAGAGCAGGCGGCGGTTGCTGGCCTTAGGAATAAGGATCAAGCCGGGAACGTCGGTTCGACGGCGAAGCGGCAACGGGCGTTTCCGGCTGTGCGCGCGCCAGGGTTGGGCCGATGCACGACGCCAAGTGTCTCTCGCAACGCCGTCACGGCGCCGCCGTCGACTCCGCCAGCAGACTCCCCGGGACGTCCTCACTCCGGCGTTCCGCGAGTTCGGTTGTGAGGCGTCGCGCTGTCGCCGGGCCCATGGCGGCGATGATCGGCGCCAACTTGCGCTGGCTCATCCTTAGCGTCAGCGGGATCAGCACCTTGAAATCGAGGTCGTCGAAGATCAAAGCGGCGCTCTTCGGCTTCATGGTCTCGTAGAGCGCAACGAGCGCATTGATCCGCTCCTCATCCCCCGTCTGGAGCTCAGCCAAGCGAGCTTCGACCTCGGCCTTGAGCGCGGTCAAGTCCTCGACATGCGCTCGGAGGCGAGCTTCGGCCACGGCGAGCGCCGCCTGGCGAACCTGCAAAGCTTCCTGCTGGCGCGCCAGCGCCCGCCGCTCCTCCAAGAAGGGCTCGGCCCGAAGCGGGTCGTCGGCGAGGTCGACAGGTCCGGCGCCGGGCACGAGCAGCGCCTCGAGCAGCTGCGTGAGATCGGAGGGGGCGGCTGTGGACGGCGCGGCGACGACAGGCGTCGGGCTGGCCGATGCGGGCGCCGCCGGCTCTGGCGCTGGCGCCTTTGTTGGTGCTTCGGTGGTACCGGCGGCG
>CAYUKE010000018.1:0-16470 GCA_964445185.1 uncultured Geminicoccaceae bacterium | reverse complement strand
GCCACCGCGGGCGCGGTGCCGACGGAGATGTCGAGGCTGACCAGGCGCCAGACCAGCAGGACGACCAGCGCCGCCATGGTCGTCGGCAGTGGCGACGGTCGTCGCTTCAAGCTGCGGATCGGGGGCAACTCGAAAGCGCGCATCGGTCAGCGGCCCCGGGCAGACCCGAGCACATCGTCGAGCGCAGCGACCGCCTTCGGCGTCGCGCCACCCTCTGCGGCATCGGCCCCGCGCTTACCGCGGACACCGGCGGCCCGACGCGCCTCACGGAGCAGGTCCTCCGGCGTCCGCTGCCGCACGGGGCGGGCGGTCTCCGGCTGCGGCGGGGCGACACCGCTCTCGGCTTGCAGGTTGCGAAGGCGGCGGATCGCCGTCTCGGCGCGCTCGACGGTCAGATCGAGGGCCGTCACGAAGGCCTGCAGCCGATCGCGCTCGGCGCGGAAGGCGCGTAGTCGGTGCTGGACGAGCGCCAGATGCGCGATGGTCGCAACCAGAAGTGCGCAGAGCAGGACATCGAAGGCGTGGTCAATCATCGGTGCGGTCCTCGATGGCGGCGCGTCGGTCGACCTTGATCGCCAGGTGATCGCCGGTGCGGCCGATATGGCCTTTGAACATCGGCACGTGCCCGCTGCGAACGAGGATCTCGCTCTCGGCGGTGGCATTCAGCTCGAGAACCGTGCCGACGGTGAAGTTGAGCGCGCGGTCGAGCGGAATGAGCTGCTCGTCAAGCACGGCCTCCAGCTCGACGTCGGTGGTCATGATCTCGCGCGCGAGATGGCCCTCCCAAATCGAGTCGCGGCCGAAGCGCTCGCCCATGAAGCCCTGCAACAGCAGGTCTCGGACCGGCTCGAGGGTGGCGTAGGGCAGCAGCATCTCGATGCAGCCGCCGCGATCCTCCATGTCGACACGCAGCTTGAAGACCACGGCGGCGTTGCCCGACCGTGCAATCGCGGCGAAGCGCGGGTTGGTCTCCAGCCGGTCGAACACGAACGCCACCGGCGAGATCGGAGCGAAGGCGCTGGAAAAGTCGCTCAATAGCAACGCCACCAGCCGCGTCACCAGGTTCTGCTCGATGGTCGTGTAGGGTCGGCCCTCGACGCGCATCGGCGCCGTGCCACGCCGCCCGCCGAGGAGCACGTCGACGATCGAGTAGATCATCGCGCTATCGACCGTGATCAGGCCATAGTTGTCCCACTCGGCCGCCCGGAACACGCTGATCATCGCCGGCAGCGGCACGGAGTTGAGGTAGTCGCCGAACCGTAGCGACGAGATGTTCTCGATCCCGACGTCGACATTCTCGGAAGTGAAGTTGCGTAGGCTGGTGGTCAGCAGGCGAACCAAGCGATCGAAGACGATCTCGAGCATTGGCAGCCGCTCGTAGGCGACCTTGTTGTTGGTTGCGACGGCGTAGAGCCCGGACGCAGCGCCGCCGGACGGTTGGTCGTCGACACCGAGAAGGCTATCAATCTCGTCCTGATTAAGAACGCGGTCCTGCCGTGTTCCGCCGCTGGCCTGACCTGTCGCGTCGGCGGGGTCGTCGTTCGTCATCGTCGCCGCCCAGCCGGCCGCGAGCGTCTCGTCGGGGTTGGCAGCCGCGTCCTCGTCGTCGGCGTCGTCTTCGTCTGCCAGGGCTGCCCACTCGGCCGCGAGCGCGTCCTGATCGACCTCGTCCTCGTCGGGTCCGCTCATGCTACGCTCCGCGCCGCCATCTACTGGACCAGCATTTCCTTGAAGAGGACATCGCGGACGCGCGCGGGCTCGATCGCTCGATGGATCCGTACATGGAGGTCCTCCTTCAGCCGGAACATCGAGCCCGGACCCTGCAATTCGTTCGGCGTCAGCGTGCGCAGATAGAGCTGGAAGCTGTCGACGATGCGCGGCGACAGCTGATGGATGCGATCCGCGGTCCCTGAGTCGTCGACCTCGACGGCGAGGCTCAGCTTCAAGAAGCGCGGGCGACCCCCTTCGACCACGAGGTTCACAAGGATCTGGGGCAGGTCGACAAACACCGGGGTGCCGTCGTGATGGCCAGAGGCTTGGGCGCCGTCGTGCGCGTCGGCCGGCGCGTGCGCCGCGTGATCGTCCTCGCCATGCCCGTCGTCGCCATGCGCATCGGCGTCGCTCGCGTGCTCGACGGCACCACCGCCGAAGAGCCCGAAGGCGAAGGCGGCGCCAACGCCGCCCCCGATCAGCACGAGAATGCCGACGGCGGCCAGGATCAGCGGCAGCTTCGACTTCTTCGGCGCTGGTGCCGTGTCGGTCTCGGCGTCCTCGGCCATGCGGGTGTCTCCGGCGCAGATGATCAAAGTCAGCCCGAACCGTGCCGCACCAAGGTTAACGAAGCCTTGCGGTGGCGGCGCATCTTGCCGGTCGGGCCGATCCTTGCCGAACGCTACGGGCGTGCGGGCCGGCCAGCGGGTGCCGGACGCGAGGATTTCCTTGGTTGGCACGGTGGTTGCGGCGGGGCCGGCGTCCGACAGCGGAGAAGCGCTTCATGGAGACCTCGGGCTACGTCGCCCTCAGCCGGCAGCTCGCCCTCGAGAACAACATGGCGATCCTCGCGAACAACATCGCGAACGCCAACACGACGGGCTTCCTTGGCGACGAGCTGACCTTCCAGTCGGTCCTCAGCCGGGTCGAGCGCGGCCGCCATCTCGCCTTCGTCCAGGATCTCACGCCGAAGCCCGACTTGAGCGAGGGCGAGCTGCGGATGACCAAGAGCCCGCTCGACTTCGCCATTGGGCGCACGGGCATGTTCGCGGTCGAGACGCCGGACGGCATTCGCTACACCCGCGCCGGCCACTTCCGCCTTGACGACCAGAACCGCCTGGTCACCACGGACGGGCATCCGGTCCTCGACGTCGACGACCAGCCGATCGAGCTGCCCGAAAACCACCAGAACCTGCAATGTGCCGAGGACGGGACGCTGTCGATCGACGGCGAGGTCTTCGCGCAGTTCCGCCGCGCCAGCTTCGAGGAGCCCGAGCGGCTCGTCCGCGACGGCTCGATGCTGTTCGCCACCGACGAAGCGGCGGGCGGCGCCGAGACCGCCGAGGTTTATCAAGGCGCGCTGGAGAGCTCCAACGTCCAACCGATACTCGCCATGTCGGCGATGATGGAGACGACGCGAGCCTTTCAGGCCACCCAGAAGCTCCTCGAAGCCCAGCACGACATGACCCGCAACGCCGTCCAGAAGCTCTTGGATCTCCAGGGCTAGGTCACGGCCGGAAAGGAACGACGACCATGCGCGCACTCAACGTCGCCGCGACCGGCATGATGGCCCAGCAGCTCTTCGTCGAGGTCATCTCGAACAACATCGCGAACATGACGACCACCGGCTACAAGCGTCGGCGGCCGGAGTTCCAGGACCTGCTCTACCAAAGCCAGCGCCGGATCGGCTCGCAGACCTCGGACCTCGGCACCGTCGTCCCCGCCGGTGTGCAGATCGGCCTCGGCGTTCGGCCTGCCGCCGTCTACCGGGTGCACGAGCAGGGCGATCTGCAGAACACCGAGAACCGCCTTGACATCGCCATCCAGGGCGAGGGCTTCTTCATGATCGAGATGCCGAACGGTGAACTCGGCTACACCCGCGCCGGACAGTTCCAGATCAGCCCCGAAGGCGTGCTCGTCAACGCCGACGGCTTCCCGCTGTCGCCGCAGATCGAGATCCCGGCAGAAGCGATCGAGATCTCGATCAATCAGGCCGGCGTCGTCGAGGTCAAGTTCGAGGGGCAGGTCGACACGGTCGAGGTCGGCCGCATCGAGCTCGCCACCTTCGTCAATCCCGTCGGCCTCGAGGCGGTCGGCAACAACATCCTGCTGGAGACGACGGCGTCGGGTCCGGCGACGATCGGCGAGCCGGGCGTCGATGATCGCGGCACCACGCTGCAAGCCTTCCTCGAGAGCTCGAACGTCGATCCCGTGACCGAGATGACGATGCTGATCACCGCGCAGCGCGCCTACGATCTTAACTCCAAGGTCATCACGGCGAGCGATGAGATGATGGCAACCGTGACCCAACTGAGGTGAGCCATGCGGCGGCCCTCCGGGCTCATCCTAGCCCTAACCCTGCTGATTCTCGCGAGCCCGGCTCGAAGTGAGCCCACGCACATCACCCTCGCACCCGGCGAACCGCTCGACACCGCCGCCGCCCAGACGCTCTTGGCGCCCGCGCTGGCCGCCGCGACGGGCGCCGAGGCCGTTCGCGTGGCCGTCGCAGAACCGGCGCTGCCGTTGAACAATCCCTATGCCGCCGTGGCACACCTCGCCGTCGTCGCCGCCCGCGCGACCACGGTTGACGGCTTCGAGGCGACCATCCGGATCAGCGTCGGCCAGCATGCGCCGATGCCGTTGCGGCTGAGCGGCACGATGGTTCGTCTCGTGCCCGTACCGGTGCCCGCGACCACGATCGCCGCCGGCCGGCTGCTCGTCGCCGCCGACCTGGAAACGCGGTGGCTGCCGGCCCAGCGCATCCGTGGCACCTGGGCCCGCTCCACCGACGCCATCGTCGGCCAGGAGGCGCTCCGCCCACTGCTGTCGGGGCAACCGATACTCGCCGATGCCGTCGGCGCCGAGCGCTTGGTGCACCGCGGTGACCTCGTCCGCCTGATCTATGCCCGCGGCCGCCTGCGCCTCGAGGCGAGCGGCACGGCGCGCGGCGACGGCGGGCTCGGCGCCATGGTTGCCGTCCGCAACGACCGCAGCGGCGCCGTCGTGAGCGGGCGGGTTACGGGCCACGGTCAGGTCGAGGTGGAGGATCCGCGATGAACGCCAAGCTCACGCGCCTGCTGGCAGGCCTCGTCACGGCGACCCTTCTCGCCGGTTGCGGTGCCGGCGAGCGGCTGGCCAATGTCGGCCGGACGCCGGAGCTCGCCCCGATCACCAACCCGCGGGAAGCGCCCGGTTACCGGCCGGTCTCGCTCCCGATGCCGGCGCCCGAACCGATCAGCGCGGCCACGCCGAACTCGCTCTGGCGCACGGGCGCGCGTGGCTTCTTCAAGGACCAGCGCGCCCGCCAGGTCGGCGACATCCTCACGGTTAACGTCGTCATCGCGGACGAGGCGTCGCTGAAGAACGAGACCCGGCGCTCGCGCGACAACTCGGACGACCTGGGCATCAACGGCCTGTTCGGCCTCGACGTCGTCCTCGATAACGCCCTGCCCGAGGCGTACGAGCCGGAGACGTCGGTCGACCTGTCTAGCAGCACGTCGAACATGGGGCGTGGCTCGGTGCAGCGGAACGAGGAGATCAAGCTCAACGTCGCCGCCGTCATAGTGCAGGTCCTGCCCAACGGTAACCTCGTCGTCCAGGGCAGGCAGGAGGTCCGCGTCAACTTCGAGGTGCGCGAGCTGATCATCGCCGGCATCGTCCGGCCCGAGGACATCACGCCGAGCAACACGATCCCCCACGATCAGATCGCCGAGCTCCGGGTGGCCTATGGCGGCCGCGGCCAGCTCACCGACTTCCAGCAGCCGCGCTACGGCTCCCAGGCCCTCGACATCCTGCTACCCTTCTGAGGCCGGCCACGGGACGACCTGCAGCATCGTGCCTCCGAGCCGACGAAAGCTCCGCTCGCGGCAAGTGAGCACCAGCACCTGCACATTGTCGCCGGCCATCGTCAGTGCCGTGAACATCCGCTCGATGCGAGCATCGTCGGAAAAGACGAGCGCGTCGTCGAGAACGACCGGCAGGCCACGGCCGCCAGCGGCCAGCAGCCGGGCGAAACCGAGCCTGGCGAGGACGGCTATCTGCTCGCGCGTGCCGCCGCTCAGCCGCTCGAACGCATCGGCCCGCCCCGGACGCCGCAGCGCGTGGGGGCCGAGATCAGCCGTCAACTCGAGCGTCGCATCGGGCAGCACCTGCGCTAGCAGGGGCCGCATGGCGGCCAGCACGGGCTCGGTGAAGCGCTCGCGGACGCGTGCTTCGCTCGCCTCCAGGACCTCGACGAGGACCCGCAGCGCTTCCGCCTCGGCCTCGAGCGCCGCCACGTCCGCTGCCCAACGCTCCTGCTCCGACAGCGCCTCCGCTAAGCGCTCACCAAGGCCGTCGGCGGCCGCGGCCTGCAGGCTACCCCGCAATTCGGAGGCGCGCTCGCGGTAGCCCTGGATGCGCGCTCTGTGGTTGGCCAGCGCTTGGTCCAACCGGCGCAGTTCGGCAGCGGCAGCATCGACGTCTGCTGGAACCGCAGCGGCAGCGGCGAGCTCCGCTTCGGCCGAGATCGCCTGAGCGTGCGCCGTGTCAAGCTTGGCCCGCGTCGTCTCTAGTGCCGTCGGCCAGCTGCTCTCGGGCCCGAGCCGCCCGACGCTCGCTTCGACGCGGTCGGCGAGGGTATCGACACGCGCACGTGCGTCGGCTGCGGTCTCGCCTGCTGCGGCCGCGGCTGCGATCCGCTCGCGCCAGAGCTCCTCGGCTGCTTCCCAGGCGGCGCGCGCCATGGCTTCGCAGCGTTCCGCCTCGGCCAAGTCCGGCGCGTCGGCGACGTCGCCGGCACGCTCGGCCTCCAATGCGGCCACCCGCGCGCCGAGGGCGTCGACTCCTTCCGGCGCCAGACGCGCGAGGCGGAGATCGAAGTCGAGGAGCGCGCGGTCCAGCGCCTCGGCGGCATCCAGCCGGCTGCGCGCTTCGGCCAGATCGGCGACGCCGAGCTTGCCTAGTCGCGCGCGCACGGTGGCCTCGGCGGCGACGGCGTCACGTTCGCCGTGCTCGGCCGCGGCGACGTCGCCCGGATCGATCCGCAGCCGCCCAATGCCGTCGAGGCTGAGGTCCGTTGGCCGGTCGATCGGTTGCGCGACGGCAGCATCGATCGCCTGACCGTCGATCCGCACGCGCGCTCGTGCCGCCGGATCGTAGAACACGGTCACCGTCGGCCGCCGGGCGTCGAGACGCGCCTGCGCCAGCCGCCAGGCGTCGACGTCTCGGGCCAGCGCATCGAGACGTGCGCGGGTCATGCCGTTCAATGCGCGCGCGTTGGCCGCGTCACGCCGCTCAGCAGCGAGGTTCTGGGCGGCGCCCAGACGCTCGCGCGCATCGTCGAGGGTGGCGACGGCCGCCTGCGCCGCGACGGCAGCGCGGGCACGGCCAGTTGCGGTCTCAGCCGCTCGCAGCTTGTCCCGGTGCTGGTCGTAGGCGAGCCGCGCCGCGGTTTCCGCCTCGCGCGCCGCCGTTCGCGCGGCTTCGGCCAGCGCGAGTTGTGCGCGCGCCTCCGCAAGGCGTCGTTGATTCGCGCACGCAGCCTGCTGGTCGTCGGTGAGCGCGGTGAGGGCCTCCTTTGCGCGTTGCTCGGCCGCCCGCGCCGCCTGGTGCTCGCGCGCGAGCGCACCGCGACGCAACGCAGCGGCCTCGGCGGCGCCGAGGCGTCGGCGCGCCTCTTCCACCTCGCCAGCCAGCGCCGCCTCGGCCTCCCCGGAGGCCGTGGAAGCAAGCTCGGCTTCGGTCTCGACCAACGCTTCGATGGCCTGCTCCGCCGTCGCGGCCCGGGCTTCGAGCCGGCGCGCCATCGCCTGCGCGGCTTCGTGCTCTTGCAGCGCGCGATCCAGCCGCCCGCCTTTGCGCGGGCCGCCCCGCTCCCGCGTGACCAGCTGAAAAAGCTCGCCGCGTGCGCGATCGAGCAGGGCGCGCAGCCGCTCGCCACCGGTGACGTCGCCGACTTCGCGGTCGATCAGTTCGCCGAGGCTCTCCGGGGCATCCTTGATTCGGCCGAGATCCTTCAGGCTGGTGCCTTGCTGCAGCCAGAGCAGACCCGGACGGCCCTCCGCGGCCTTCTGCAGATCGAGCTCACGGCCGATCCAATCGTCGACCTCACCGCCGTTGGCGATGGTGGCGCCGCGCGCAAGGTCGGTGAGGGTCGCCCGCGGCCCGGACATGAAGCGCTTGGCGATCCGCAGCCGTCCCCGTTCCGTGTCGAGATCGACCTCGATCTCCGGGGCGCCGCCGCCCGGATCGGGTACCAAGCTCACGACCTCCTGGCTACGCGACGACGCGCGGACGAACAGGACAGCGCGCAACGCGTCGAACACCGTGCTCTTGCCGAACTCGTTGGGCGCGGCGAGGACGTTGACGCCGTCGGCGATGTTCTCGATTGCCGCACCGCCTGCACCGAACTGACGGACGGAGCGCAACCTGATCGCGCGCAGCTTCACGCTTCGAGCGCCCAGGTGAAGAGCAGGTCGAGGGCGCGGCGCGCCGCTGCATCGGTGGCCGCGCGGCCGGCGAGCACTTCCGCCGCCCCCCGCAGCCCTGGCTCCGCGCCGAGCCGATCGAGACCGGTGGCGTCGACCACCGTCGCGAGCGCACTGTCGTCGACGTCCAAGTGAGCAACGCGCTCGGCGAGCCTAGCGCAGCCGCGCGCCAGCTCGGCCCGGGCGGCGAGCGGAACCGTGCCAGCCAGATCCAACTTGAGCAGCGTCCGGTCCGCCGGAACGTCGGCGTCGCCGGCGAGCTGTTGCACGACGCTGACGTCGCGCCCCGGAAACCAGTCGAATGCGGCGGTGCGCCAACGGAAGGTGGCCGTCGGCCTTGCGTCGACGGTCGCTGCGGCGCCGGCGCCGGCAAGCGCGACCACAAGGCACCAGCCGGGATCGTTGCGGGGAAAGCGGTCGGGCTCCGGGGTTCCCGCATACCATGTGCGTGGCTCGACCTGACGGCGCCCGTGCCAATCCCCGAGGGCGAGGTAGTCGAGGCCAGCGCGCGTTGCGCGGTCGGCAGCGATGACAGCGGCGCCAGGCTCGGCGAAGTCGGCGATCGCGCCGTGGGCGAGCCCGACCCGCGCCGTCCCGGCAGGCGTCGCCATGGCGCCGAGATGCGCCGTCGGATCGCCATCCGGCCGCTTGCTCGCGAGCGGTGCCGGCAGCAGCCAGGCGCCCGAGGTCATCTCCATGGGCGCCGGCGAGGTGCACGGCCGAACGTTGCGCGGCACGCCCAGCTCGCCCAGCCGCTGCCAGAGCCCGCGCGGCCGGTGGGGATCGTGGTTGCCAGGAAGGAGCCACCAGACGAGGTCGTCGGCCGCCCGCATGCGATCGAGCGGCTGGACCAGGGTCGCCGTCGCCGGCGTCTCTTGATCCCAAACGTCACCGGCGACGAGCACGTGGCCTGCGCCGCCCATGCGGGCGTGGGCGGCGACACGGTCGATGGCGTCGAGGCGCGCTGCCCGCAACCGCTCGGCAAGTCCCTCCGGAAACCGCTTGAACGGCCGACCGAGCTGCCAATCCGCCGTATGCACGAACTTCAACACGCCGCCGGGTGTCCGCACGCGGATCTGGCCACGCTTGCGCCGGGAACCTGGCGTGCCACATCCAACTTACGGCCGGCAGCTTCGTCGGTGGCAACGATGGGGAGACGATCATGCTGGCGCAGCTGCAGCGTTTTTGGCAGGGCGAGGTCGAGGCGGCGCCGGCTGACGGCGCCGACCGGCACCAGCTCGCCGCGGCGGCGCTCCTGGTCACCGCCGGTGCCATGGACGACGCGTTCGACGCGACGGAGCGCAGCAAGATCGAAACCCTGTTGCGGGAGCGCTTCCAGCTGGGCCCCGAGGGCGCGGCGGAGCTGCTTGCCGACGCCGAAGCGGTCGCCGCCGAGAGCGTCGATCTGTTCGGCTTCACCTCCGCGATCAAGCAGGGCTTCAGCCCCGAAGAGCGGGTCGAGATCGTGGAGATGGTCTGGGAGGTCGTCTACAGCGACGGCGTTCTGCACGACCACGAAGCGAGCCTGATGCGACGGCTGGTCGGCCTCTTGGGCGTCAGCGACCGCGAGAGCGGCGACGCCCGGATTCGGGCGCGCGCGAAGCTGCAGCTCTAGCCTGATCCGGCCTGCCCTCTCGCCCGTAGCAGCAGGCAAAGGAGAGGTCCATGACACCAGCAGATCTGCTTCGCCAGCGCTCCCGTCTCGCCGCGCTGTTGCAAGTGACCGCCGATCAATGCCGGCGCACCGCAGACGGACAAGGAGACGGCGCCGGCCATGGCATTGCCGCCACGTTGGAGAGCTTGGCCGCAGGCTTGCTGGTCGGCCGCAACGTTGGCGTGGCACGCACCTGAGGTCGGTCTTCATCGACCCGGGTCTGACGACCCCGGGTTGAAACGTCCGATGTTGCCGATGAACTGCTGGAAGATATTTAGCTCGTTGCCGCCCGTCGGGGTGGCATCGTCATTGAAGGCAACGTCGTGCGCATCCGCGACATCGTAGCGATCGACGGTCTCGACTGTGCCGGTCTCGTCAAACCTGACCCGCACCACATCCTGATTGGTAAGTTCGCGATTGTAGAAGGTCTGTTCCTCGACGCGCCGATTGACGTAGTACCAGGTCCGGTCGTCGAAACTGCTGCGCGTGGAGGGTGAGCCGAGCAGCGACGCCACCTGGCTCTGCGAGGTAACGCCCGGCCGGATCTGCTCCAGATCCTCGGCGACAATGCGGTGGCCGTGATTGCGCACCGTTGTGCTGCAAGCCGCAAGCGCGACAACGCATGCAACGATAACAGAGAGCTTGGGAAAGACTGCCATGCGCTTCGATGCGACCTCTCAGCAACCACGCGTTGGTTGGCTAGCACAGCTGGACGAGTGGCGCAAAAGGCTGCTCGGGCGCGGTCGCGGCGAGCGCCGGGCGCAGGCCACTGCCCTCTACGCCAGCGCTGTGCAGCAGGCGCGCCGCGCCGCCTTTTACCAAGACCTGGGTGTCCCGGACACCGACGACGCACGCCTCGAGCTGGTCCAGCTCCACGTAATCCTGCTGCTCCGCCGGCTGCAGCGCGGCGGCCCGGACGGGCAAGCTCTGGGCCAGGCCCTGTTCGACGTCTTCTTTCGCGACCTCGATCGCTCGCTCAGGGAAGCCGGCGTCGGCGATCTTTCGGTCGGCAAATGGGTCAAGAAGCTGGCGCAGCAGTTCTACGCTCGGGCCACCAACCTTGAAGCCGCCCTCGGCCAGGACGACGCGGCTGCCGTGGCCGAGATCGTTCGCGGCAATGTCACTGGGAGCGAGGCCACCGACGATCAGGTGGGCCAGATCGCCGCCTACGCGCTCGCCGCCGACGCCGCCCTGGCTGCTGCAGCGGCCGGGGACACGCCGCTCGAGGCATTGTCTTTCGACGGCATCGATCCTATAGGGGAGGGCCGTCGTTGCGACGCCTCACTCGCCCACGGACATCCATGACCGTCACCGACGACCTCGCCTTGACGCGCCGCGTCACGCTGCGCGCCGGCGGGCGCCAGGACATGGCCTTCGACGTCGACGCTACCGGTGACGAGCGGCACGCCGTCGCTCGGCTCTTGGACGTGACGTCGATCGCCGTGCTGCGCGCGACGGGGCAAATCAGCCGCGTGGATCGCATGTACGTGATCGTCGGCGACATCCGAGCGACGGTCGAGCAGCCGTGCGTTGTCACGTGGGTGCCCGTGGTCACCGACCTCGAGCTGAAGCTTGAGCGCTGGGTCGTCGTCGGCCCGGCGCCGCTTGCGGTTGATGTCGAGGTGCGCGTCGACGACCGTGAGATCGACTACGTCGCCGAGCCGGAGGTCGATGTCGGAGCGATGGCCGTGGAGGAGTTGGCACTCGCCCTACCGCTGCAGCCCCGCGCCGACGATGCCGACCAAGTGATGGCGGCGGCCGCCGCCGAGGACGACGCGTCTGGGCCGTTCGCGGACCTTGCGCGCTGGCAGGCGGCACCTTAGAGACCTCCCGCAACAAGGACTGAGGTAGATGGCGGTTCCTCGCAAGAAGGTCACGCGCTCGAAGCGCGACATGCGGCGTTCCCACCTGGGGCTCGTCGCCGCGAATGCGGTCGAATGCAGCAATTGCGGCGAGCTGAAGCGGCCGCACCATGTCTGCGCGGCCTGCGGTCACTACGACGGGCGCGAAGTCGTGGTCGCGAAGCCCGAGATCGACGCCGACGACGAAGCGGCCTGAGCCTTGACGGGGACCCCCGTCACGCTCTCCATCGACGCGATGGGCGGTGAGCACGCGCCGCGTGCGGTGCTCGACGCGATCGACGCCGTGTTGAAGACGCGCGGAGAAGTCCGCTTTCTTCTGGTCGGCAACCGGGCTCGCTTGGAGCCGCTTCTGGCCGGCCGGACACGTCTCAGCCAGGCGGCCGAGATAAGGCACGCCGACGGGGTCGTCGCCGACACGCAAAAGCCGACGGCCGCGCTTCGCCAAGCGCGCGACTCGTCGATGCGCCTTGCCGTCGAGGCCGTGCGCGATGGCGAGGCGGCGGCAGCCGTCTCGGCCGGCAATACCGGCGCGCTGATGGCGATGGCCAAGGTACTGCTGCGCACGCTTCCCGGGATCGATCGGCCCGCGATCGCGTCGGTGATGCCGGCGGCGCAACGCCCCGTGGCCATCCTCGACCTAGGCGCCAACGCCGAATGCGACGCCACCAACCTGGTGCAGTTCGCGATGATGGGCTCGGTCTTTGCCCGGACGCTGCTCGGCATCGACGAGCCTAGCGTGGCGCTGCTCAATATCGGCACCGAGGCGCTGAAGGGCGACGATGTCGTTCAGGAGGCGGCGCGTCGACTCGCCACGGGCGAGCTGCCGATCCGCTTCGAAGGCTTCGTCGAGGGCACGGGCCTGATGGCGGGAACGGTCGACGTCGTCGTCACCGACGGGTTCACCGGCAACGTCGCGCTGAAGGTGGCCGAGGGGACGGCACGCCTGATCGTCGACCGGTTCCGCGACACGCTCGCCGACAGCTTGTCCGCGCGCCTGGGCGTGCTGCTGGCGCGCCGAAGCTTCGGCCGATTGAAGGCGAAGCTCGACCCCGACCGCTACAACGGCGCGATGTTCCTGGGTCTCGCGGGCGTCGTCGTTAAGAGTCACGGCGGCGCTAACGCGCACGGGTTCGCGAATGCCGTCCGCGTTGCCCTCGATCTCGTCGAGGGCCGCGCCAACGAGCGGATCGAGGCCGATCTCCGCCGCTTCGCCGCGCCCGTCTTCGGCGCAGCCTCATGAGGCTGCGCTCGGTTGTCCGCGGCGTCGGTGCCCACCTGCCCGAGCGCGTGGTCAGCAACGCCGACCTTGCCGCAGCGATCGAGACCTCCGACGACTGGATCCGCAGCCGAACGGGGATCCGCCAGCGGCACATCGTGGCCGAGGGTGAAGTTACCTCGGATCTCGCCACGGTCGCCGCGAGGCGCGCGCTCGAACGAGCAGGTCTGTCGCCGGCAGCCGTCGACCTTATCGTCGTCGCCACCTCGACGCCGGACAACACCTTCCCGGCTACTGCAACGGCAGTCCAGCGCAAGCTCGGCTGCCCACCCGGGATCGCGTTCGACGTCCAGGCCGTTTGCGCCGGCTTCCCTTATGCGCTGACGGTCGCCGACCAGTTCCTTCAGCTCGGGCAGGCCGAGGTTGCACTCGTGATCGGCGCCGAGACCTTCTCTCGGCTGATGGATTGGGAAGACCGTGGCACGTGCGTCCTGTTCGGCGATGGTGCCGGTGCCCTCGTGCTGACCAGCGGCGCCGGCGCCGACGCGAACGGCCGCGGGGTCCTGGCGAGTTACCTGATCGCCGACGGCGGACACTATGACCATCTCTATGTCGACGGCGGTCCGTCCTCGACGCAGACGACCGGCTTCCTGCGGATGAACGGGCAGGAGGTCTTCCGGCATGCGGTCGCGCTGCTGGCGACGTCGGTGAGCCAGTCCTTGTACCGGGCCGAGCTGGACATCGATGCCGTCGACTGGATCGTTCCCCATCAGGCGAACCGGCGGATCATCGACGCCGTCGGCAAGCGGCTCGGCGTTGCACCGGACAAGGTGGTCGTCACCGTGGACCGGCACGCCAATACGTCCGCGGCCTCGATCCCGCTGGCGCTTGACGTCGCCGTGGCCGACGGACGGCTCCGGGACGGCCATCTGGTCGCGCTCACGGCGATGGGTGGCGGCTTCGCGGCGGGCGGTGTGACGCTGCGCTGGTAGGCTTCCGAAACGTTTGGTGACCGGGCTTCTAGGTCTTTCTTGCTGGATTGACCGAACCGCTTGTGATTGTTACTTTTTTTGCGGTTCTGTTCCGTAGGTGCGAAGGCGCAATATGGGGGAGCGGACGGTCACGCGGGCCGACCTCGCGGAGGCGGTCTACCATGAGGTTGGCCTATCCCGCAGTGAATCGGCTGACCTTGTCGATGCCGTTCTCGACGAGATCAGCCAGTCGCTGGCGCGCGAAGGAGCGGTGAAGATCGCGGCCTTCGGCAGCTTTGCCGTGCGGCAGAAGGGTCAGCGCGTCGGCCGCAATCCCAAGACCGGTCAAGAGGTGCCGATCCTGCCCCGTCGCGTTCTGGTCTTTCGGCCATCGCAGGCGCTGCGCGAGCGCATCAACGCCGACGGCGTCGAGGCAGAGACGTGAGCGAGCCGGTTTCCGACGCTGCTAACGGTCGCTCGTCCGGCAAATCCGCCGGGGCGTTCCGCACCATCAGCGAGGTGGCGAACGACCTCGACGTCGCCCAGCACGTCCTACGCTTTTGGGAGAGCAAGTTTCCCCAGGTCAAACCGCTCAAACGGGGCGGCGGGCGGCGCTACTACCGGCCCGAGGACGTCGATCTCCTGCGGCAGATCCGCTCGCTCCTCTACGAAGAGGGCTACACGATCAAGGGCGTGCAGAAGTTGCTGCGCGTTCGACGCGGTCGCGACGACCCGCCCCCGCTGAGCGGCGACGGGCACGAGGAGCTGCCCGCCAACGAGGCGAGCGCCGATGTCGTTGACGAGACGACAGATGACGGGTTGGCCGAGCGACTGCGGGCCCTAAGGGCGGATCTGGTGTCGCTGCGCACGCTGCTGCGGCCCTCCTCGGAGTGAGGGCGGGCCCGGCTTGTGCGCCGGCGAGCACGCGTCTATAGACGCGCTTCGCGGAGCGTAGCGCAGCCCGGTAGCGCACTTGTCTGGGGGACAAGGGGTCGTGGGTTCGAATCCCGCCGCTCCGACCATTCTCTCCTGTTGCGATCGTGCCCGACTTAAGGCGGATCTAGTCATCCGAGGCTGTATAGGATAATTATCCCATAACACGGCCGTGGACGTCTTATGGGCAAGCTTCTCTCCGCCGATGACATCGTGCGCTGCGCTGCGGCCCTCGCGGTTCCCGTCGCCACACTGCGGGCCGTCATCGCCGTCGAGTCCTCGGGCGACGGCTTCGTCGACGAGCTGCGCCCCCGGATCCTGTTTGAAGGCCACATCTTCCATCGCCTGACCGACGGCCGGTTCGCGGCAATGCGGCCGGACCTCTCACACCCGGCTTGGTCGCGCGACCACTACCGCGGTGGTCAGGCCGAGTACGAGCGGCTCCGCGCCGCAATCAGCCTCGACGCCGATGCGGCGCTGCAAAGCTGCTCGTGGGGCCTCGGCCAGGTAATGGGCTTCAACCATCGGCTCTGCGGCTTCGCTGGCGTCGACGACTTCGTCAACGCGATGGCCTGCTCCGAAGGGCGTCAGCTCGACGTGATGGCCGCCTTCATCGGTGCGAGCGACCTCGCCTCGCCCCTTCGCCGCGAGGCGTGGGAAGAGTTCGCGCGACGCTACAACGGCCCGGGCTACCGGACGCACGGGTATCACACGCGCCTTGCCGCCGCAGTTGCCGAGGCGCGCCGGAGCGAACAGACCGACGCCCTCGTCCCGCCAACGGAGGATCGTGCGCGCGTCGCCGGGCTGCAGCGAGCGCTGAACGCAACGATCGGCGCGGGCCTCGTCGTCGATGGTCGTTGGGGACCGCGTACCCGCGCGGCCGTCCTCGACTTCCAGCGCGCGCAGGGTCTCGAGGCGACCGGGGTCGTCGACGACGCGCTCGCCGCACGTCTCGGTATTGACCGTGCCTGAGCGCACGCCCATGCGGGAGCCCGATTGATGGTCTTGCCCTTCCTGGTGCCCATCGCGGCCGCCATCGCCGCCGAGGTGTTGCCGTCGCTTGTGAGCCGGATCGCCGGCGACCGTGCCGGCGAGGTCGCCGACGAGGTGGTCGAGGTGGCGGCAGCCGTCGCTGGCGTCCCCGACTCGCGCGACGGTAACGAGATCCTGAGTAGGCTGCGTGCGGACGCCAAAGCGCAGGCCGAATTGCGGATCAAGCTCGCCGAAATCGAGAACCGCGAGGACGCGCGCATTCTCGAAGACCGGCTCTCGGCCCGCGCCCGCGACCTCGAATACGCCCGCAGCGGCCGCGTCAACGCCCGCGCGAATGTCATGCTCACCCTCGCCTTTCTCGGCCTCCTCGGCTGCGTCGCCGCGGTGGTGTGGCCCCAGTCCGAGCTGAAGACCCCGGAGATCGGCCTGATCACGACGATCGCCGGCGTCTTGCTGAAGATGGTCAGCGACGCCTTCGCCTTCGAGTTCGGCAGCTCGCAGGGCTCCAAGAACAAGGACGAGCAGATCCGGCTGTTCCAGCGCCAGCTCGCCGACCTGTCGCGCGATCGAGCCACCGAAGCGCAGCGTCAGTAGCGCCTGGTACGAGCCGCCTCCGCCAAGGCGCGCAGCGCCGACGTCGAGGTGTCGCGCTCGCAGCTGCCCG
>CAYUKE010000017.1:0-19505 GCA_964445185.1 uncultured Geminicoccaceae bacterium | reverse complement strand
GCGTTCTTCATCGCCTTGGCGACCATCGCCGTGCGAGCCCTAGCCACCCGCGAGGAGCCGGCGGCGATCATCTTCTACTTCACCATCACCTGTACCATCGGTGCCGCGCTCACCCTGCCCCTCGCTGCCGTTTGGCCCGACGCCCGGACGCTGGCGATGCTGGTGGCGATCGGCGTTCTCGGCGGTCTCGCGCAGATCCTCATGACGCGCGCCTACGTTCATGCACCCGCGAGCCTCATCGCGCCCTTCGACTATACCGCCCTGATCTACGCCACGCTGATCGGCGTGCTCATCTTCGGCGACGCGCTCGAGCTGCGAACGGCGCTGGGCGCGGCCCTCGTGGTCGGCGCCGGGCTCGTCATCTTCTACCGGGAGCGCGTGCTGGGGCTGCCCCGAGGTCGCGCCCGCGAACGCGCCGTTGGCCCGCCAGGCCCGCCGACCGGCTAGGCGCGCAGCCGTCGTGTCGCTCCAGGGCCAACGCGTGGCCGCGGCGGCAAGCAACATCGAACCGAACCCGCCTCAGAGGGGACCGAGCTAGCCAAGGTCGCGCCGAGGCGGTCGGTCCGCCGTCAACCGTGACGCGCGGCGAGCTCCGCGATCCGCGGTTCGAGGTACGGCCGCGCCGTGAGCTTACCCCACCAGCATGGCGGCACCTCGCCAGCCCCGTGCACGGCCCCAAGCCACGTCCCGACCACCGCGGCGCGGCTCGCACTGTCGCCACCGGCGCGCACCGTCTGGAGCAAGGCCGTTGCCAGGTCGTCACCATGGCGGACGATGACGTGAAGGATGGCGGGAAAGGTGCTGGGCAGATAGCATGATCGTCCGACCTCGCCGGTGGCGTGGATCGCCGGCAGCTCGGCCATCGCCCGCGCGTCGTCCCAACGCTCGCCGATCTCGCGGGCGTAAGGCGCTGGCGCGGTCTCGATCGCCTCCGCGGCCGCGTCGAGCAGGGGCGCACCGTCGAGCAGTCGAGCGAGCACCCTTGCATAGACTTGGGCGTGAACGACGGCGCGATCGTTGTTCTGACACACGCGGACGCAAGCCTCGACCCGCTCCATCAGATCGCCATCACGGCTGTGCGCGACAACGACGGGCGCCAAGCGCGACATGGTCACGGTCTGCTCGTCGTTGGCGCCGTCGGCGAAGCTGTAGGGTTGTCCGGGGTTCCGAAGGCCCCACTCGCGCTCACGCTCGAGAAGGATCCGCGTCGGCTTGTCCAGAAACCCGTCATAGCCAGGATCGCCGTACCGCGCGATGAGCCGGCGGCCATAGTCACGAACGTCCAGTCCGTTCCGTTCGACCACCGACGCCAGAAGCACCTCGGCTGCATCAGCATAGTGCGTGCCGTCGCCAGGCGCACGGCTCCCGTGATAGTGATCGGCAGCCGGCCGCTCGAAGCCGACGATCCCCTTCGGATAGCGCCGCGCCCGCTCCCTGAGGTTGTAGAGCCAGTGTGTGCCGAGGCAGAGCGCGTCACCGACGAACTGCCCTTTAAGTGCGCCTTCGATGCGGTCGGTGCGGGTGATCTTGCTCATGCGCCCGTCTCGTTCCCCCCTGATGAGGCGAAGGGAGATAGGATGCGTGCGGCTGCCGACTAGTTCAGCGCAAGCCGATGTCGCGCGCACCGACGTCAAACTGTGCCAAACATAGCCGAACCACAATGTCGGTAGTCGCACCGTCCGCCCCGGCACCAAGACGATCGAGGATGCAGGTCCTCGCATCGTCCGCGCGGGCCGCAACACCCGGACGGCTGAGCCGCTGCATCGGCAACGTGTCCGTCAGCTCTGTCATCCCCGGAAGCGCCAAGACCACCGTTTGCTGGTTGATGATCGGCGGCCGCCGTCCGCGGCGTGAGCGCGGCGCAATAGCCACTTGGGTCGTGCCGACCTCGGCCAACGCGTCGTCTCGCGCAGTCGGAAGCTGGGTTGCCCGCTCCGTCGCCGCGACGCTGGCGTCGATCCCGCGCGTGATGGCATCACGCGCCGCGGGCTCGTCAATGACGACGAAGCTGAGCGCGATCAGCGCGGCCGCGCCAATGCCCGTCTTGGTTGCCTGCCGCATGTCGTTCTCCCCTCGCGCCGTGCTGCCTCGGCGATCACTTGCTCCCGGCGCCCGTTGACCAGCCATCTCCGTTCATGACTAGATCGCAGCGCAGGCTGCGTCCACCGCCGCACCGAGCCGGTCGGGGATGACGTCGATCTCAGCGTCGCTGCAGATAAAGGGGGGCGCGATGAGGACGTGGTCGCCGTTCTTGCCGTCGATCGTGCCGCCCATCGGATAGACCATGAGCCCCAACGCCATGGCTTCCGCCTTGACGCGTGCATGCATCTTTAACGCGGGGTCGAACGGGGCCTTGGTCAACCGATCGGCGACGAGCTCGAGCCCCTGGAACAGGCCACGTCCACGCAGGTTGCCGACGTGGTGGTGGTTGCCGAAACGCTCCTCGAGACCTCGCTCCAAACGAGCGCCCAAGACGCGGACGCGCTCGAGAAGCGCCTCCTCTTGGATCACCTGTTGGACGGCGAGCGCCGCCGCGCAGGCCAACGCATGCCCGTTGTAGGTGTGCCCGTGCTGGAAGAACCCCGAGCCGCCGCGGATCGGCGCGACGACGTGCTCGCTGACGAGCACCGCGCCGATCGGGGCGTAGCCGGCCCCAAGGCCCTTGGCGACGCAAACGAGGTCCGGGGTGACACCGTCCTGCTCGCAGGCATAGAGCGTCCCAGTCCGCCCCATCCCGCACATGACCTCGTCGAGGATCAGCAGGCAGCCGTAGCGGTCAAGGACGGCCTTCACCGCCTGAAAGTAGCCCGGTAGCGCCGGCACAGCACCCATCGTTGCGCCGACGACGGGCTCGGCGACGAAGCCGATGACGCTCTCCGGGCCGAGCCGCTCGATGGTAGCTTCAAGCTCAGCGGCAAGCCGCGCGACGAACGCATCGTCGTTCTCGGCGGGCCCGCGCTCGCGATAGGAATAGCAGGGCGTGACATGGGCGACGTCGACTAGGAGCGGCTCGAACTGCGCGCGCCGCCACCTATTACCGCCCACGGCCAAGGCGCCGAGCGTGTTGCCGTGGTAGGACTGACGCCGCGCGACCAAGCGGCCCCGGGCGGGCTCGCCCTTCTCAACGAAATGCTGGCGCGCGAGCTTGAGGGCGGCCTCCATCGCCTCGGAGCCGCCAGAAACGAAGTAGACGGCGTCGAGGCCAGGCAGCGCATGCGCCACCAGATGATCGGCCAGGCGTTCCATCACGTCTGTTGTGAAGAAGCCGCTATGGGCGAAGGCAAGACCGTCCACCTGGGCCTTGATCGCCTCGATCACGCGCGGGTGGCCGTGGCCGAGGCAGGAGACTGCGGCACCGCCGCAAGCGTCGAGATAGCGCTTGCCCGACGCATCGATCAGGTAGGCGCCCTCGCCCGCCACCGCGGTGGGATAGTCGGTAGCGAGATGGCGGTGGAGGACGTGGCTCATGGGGACACCCGACGTGGTTGTGGGCATCCACATGCCCTGCGTCACGTCGGCTAGGCAACATCGGGGCGGACGCCCGGTCGTCGCGCCCGCCCCTCGCTGTCAGAGGTCCTTCTTCGTGTACTTGCTGCCCTCGATGTTGGCAGCGGCCATCAAACCGCTCTCACCGAAGTTGAAGGCGACGATCGGCGCCTTGATGTTGGTCGTGTCGATCCGGCCGGTCTCACCGATGCTGAGCACCGCGATGGAGCCGTCGACGCCCACCTCGAAGCCGGCGCTGTTGCGGAATTTCTGCAGGGCCGCGTCGTCGAGGAACATCAACACCTGCGAGTAGCTCTGCCCACCGGCCTGGAGCCCGACTGAAACCGCCGACGTATTATAGTATCCGACCGCTTCGTCGCCGACCCGGAGGACGCCGTCGCCCGTCTCGGCACCGACCCCAAGACCGGCCTTGATGATGTTCGGGAAGATCAAGATGCCGCTTGCTCCACTACCCAGGGTTTCGGCGCCCGGGTTCTCCGCATAGAGACGCGCAAGGGCCGCGTCGGCCTTCGCGTCGAGCTCCGTGCGGCGGGCGTCCGCTTCGGGTTCGGTGCGCTGGGCACAGGCCGCAACCGCGGCAACCAGGACGACGACCGCCAACCGGCGTGCCATCACCCCGGACCACCTCAGTGTCATTCTCGTATCCTCTTTAGGGGAATCAGGATCGGGGCCCGTTGGCGTCAGCTGCAGGCCCAGACTGGCGGCATGAATAGTTCGGTCACGCGGCTGTCAACCGTATACCGCCCTCCCGATCCGCTCAGTCCGGCCGGTAATCGTCACGATCGACCGTGAAGGTCTTGTTGCAGAAGTGGCAGGTCACCCCGATCTCTCCGGTGGCGTCGTCGGCCATCTCATCGAGATCGGCGGCGGAGAAGGTTTGCAGCATCTTGTCGATGCGCTGCCTCGAGCAGCGACAGCCGACGGCGATGGCGTGGCGCTGGAAGACCCGCACGCCCTCCTCGTGGAAGAGGTGAAAGAGAAGACGGTCATCGGAGAGGGTGGGGTCGGCCAGCTCCTCGTCGGTCAGCGTCGCCAGGAGAAGCATGGTCCGCTGCCAGTCTTCCTGAGCCTCGGCCGCGCCGACGCCATGCGGGTCCGCCTCGGGCAGCTTCTGGATGACGAGCGCGCCACCGCGCCATCCGTCCGGGCTCCGCTCCAGGCCGAGCCGCATCCCCGTCGGCACCTGCTCCGACCGGCGAAAGTAGGTCAGCATGCAGTCCGCCAACGTCGACCCCTCAAGCTCGACGATGCCCTGATAGCTTTGACCGCCCACAGCCGACTGGTCGACGGTCACGGCCAGATAGCCGCTGCCCATCAACGCATCGAGACGCGCCTCGGCGGCTTCGGCGCCGGGCCGCGTCTCGGCATAGGCGCGGACATCGCCGCCGTTGGTCACGTCGGCGAGGATGGTCGGAACGGGTCCGTCGCCACGTGCCTGCAGCGAGAAGCTGCCATCGAATTTGAGCCCGCCCGCCAGCGACGCACCGAGGATGACGAACTCGCCCAGCAGGTGGGCGACCTGCGGCGGATAGTCGTGACGGCTGAGGATCGTGTCGACGACCGGACCGAGCCGGACCAACCGCCCGCGAAGGCCCGAGCGCTCGAGCTGAAACGGAACGAGCTGATCGGTCAGGTCAGACACCATGCCAGGATCCCCTTCTGCGCATGCAGCCGGTTCTCCGCCTCATCGAACACGACGGAGCGCGGTCCGTCCATGACCGCATCCGTCACCTCCTGGCCGCGATGCGCAGGCAGGCAATGGAGAAAGATGGCATCCCGCGCCGCGAGGGCCATGAGCGTTTCGTTGACCTGGTATGGCTGAAGGACGCGGGCGCGCGCCGCGGCGTCCTTGTGCCCCATCGAAACCCACGTGTCCGTCACCACCGCGTCGGCGCCGGCGACGGCCTCAGCCGGCTCGCGCGTCAAGGTAAGCCGAGCACCGGCCCATTCAACCAGCGTTGGATCGGGGCCGAGATGCTGGGGGCATGCGATGTGCAGGTCGAAGCCGAACCGCTCGGCCGCGTGGATCCACGAGGTCGCAACATTGTTGGCATCGCCGACCCACGCGATCTTGGCATCGCGGATGGCGCCCTTGTGCTGCTCGAAGGTCATCACGTCCGCCATGATCTGACACGGATGCGAGCGATCGGTAAGGCCGTTGATGACCGGCGCCGTGCTATTCTCGGCGAAAGCCAGCAGCTTGCCGTGGCCGGTCGTTCGGATCATGACCGCGTCGACGTACCGCGAGAGGACCTTGGCGGTGTCGCCGAAGGTCTCGCCACGGCCAAGCTGCATGTCGCCCATGCTCAGCACAACCGCGTGGCCGCCGAGCTGGCGAATGGCGACCTCGAACGAGACCCGCGTCCGCGTCGACGGCTTCTCGAAGACCAGCGCGAGCTCACGACCGGCGAGCAGCGGCCCGGTATCGCGCCGCAGGGCCGCCGCCCGGTCGAGGATCTCGCGCAGGATCGGCGCGTCCAGGGCGTCCAGGTCGAGGAAATGCTTGGTCATGGTGTGATCTCCCGTGCCGCCGCCTCGAGCAGCGCCACCGCCTCGTCGATCTCCGCGTCCGAGACGATCAGGGGCGGCAACAGCCGGACGACGTTGTCGGCCGCCGGCACGACCAGCAGCCCGTGCGCGAGGCACGTTTTGGTGAACGCGACCGGCTCGACCTCGAGCTGAAGCCCGAGCATCAAGCCGAGTCCACGAACGCTGCGAAACACCTCTGGACGGTCGGCGCAGAGGCCGGCGAGCCCGGCGCGCAGGCGCTCGGCAGCGGCGGTTACACGCTCGAGAAAGCCCGCCTCCAGCATCACGTCGAGGACCGCGTTGCAGACGGCGGAGCCGAGTGGGTTGCCGGCATAGGTGCTGCCGTGGGTCCCAGCGACGAGGCCGGACGCAGCGTCCGCCGTGGCGAGCACGGCGCCGACGGGAAAGCCGTTCCCGATTCCCTTCGCGACCGCCATCACGTCCGGCGCGATGCCGGCGTGCTCGTGGGCGAACAGCCGTCCGGTGCGGCCGACCCCGGTCTGTACCTCGTCAAAGATGAGCAGGATGCCGTGGCGGTCGCAGAGCTCGCGCAGACCGCGCAGGCACTGGGGAGGAACGACGCGGATGCCGCCCTCGCCTTGGATGGGCTCGATCAGCACGGCGCACGTGCGCTCCGTCACGGCTGCTTCCAGCGCCTCGTGATCACCCCACGGAACGCTATCGAAGCCGTCGAGCAGCGGCGCAAATCCGTCGATCAGCTTGGCGCCGCCCGCCGCCGAGATCGTCGCCATCGTCCGGCCATGGAACGCGCCCTGGAAGGTGACGATCCGCTGGCGCTCCGGCGCACCGATCGCCCAGAACCGCCGGCGCGCCATCTTGATGCAGCCCTCGAGCGCTTCGGCTCCCGAGTTGGTGAGCATCACCGTCTCAGCGAAGGTCTGCGCGACCAGGCGGTCGGAAAGTCGCTCGAGTTCGCCGATGCGATAGAGGTTGGAGGTGTGCCAGAGGCGGGACGCCTGCGCGGTCAGCGCCTCCGTGACGCCAGGGTGGGCGTGGCCCAGTCCCGTGACCGCGATGCCGGCGCCGAAATCCAGATAGCGGCGACCGTTCGTGTCCCAGAGCTGCGCCCCGCGGCCACGCTCGAAGGCGACGTCGAGACGGTTGTAGTTGGGCAGGACGGCGGCGATCGCGGCGTTCCGCATTGGTCGGGCCCGGGTCGGAGATCGAGTAAGCGCTGAACCCACACGCCCCCTATCGTAAAGTCAACGGTCGCCAGAGATGGCGTTGCCTGAGCCTGCGGCCACGTTCAGCTGCCCACGACAGATGGAGGGGATCAGCGTCGGCGACGCGTTTCCCAAACGACAAGGGCGGCGCGATCCTCGTCCGCGCCGCCCGTGTTTGCCGATCTGTGAGCTGCAGGTCTCAGGCGGTCGAGCTGCGGAAGCGGCGCACAGCGCCAAGGCCGACCAGCGCGGAACCGAGGAGCAGCGCCGCTCCAGGGATGGGCGTGGCGAGCGTCAGATGGCTGATCTTCCCGATCTCGTCGATACCGACAGCACCGATATCGATCACGGCGAACGCCTTGCTACCGACGTTCGCATACACGAACGAACGGAAGTCGTTGACGCCATCGCCTGTAGTCTTACCCGTCTTGACTAGAAAGTGGGTGGTCTCGACCGGGATGGGCGCGGAGAGGACACCAGTCGCAGCGCCGTCAACCTGCGTGAACGGATTGAAGTCATCCTTCTTGAGGAACTGCAGGTCTAGCCCGGTAAGCCCCTCCATAAAGTTGATCTCGTTCGTCGGGTTTCCTTGCTGCGGACCAGACCCCAGAAAGGTGTCGACCGATCCGACCTCGCTAAGCGCCGCGGCCGATGAGCGATCGCCCGGCCAAGCCAGGCTGACTAACAGCCCGGCAATCAGGATCGTGAGCGCGTGAAACCTCATGCTTGCCCCCGTGTTCTTGGCGCGAGCCATGCGGCGCGCGCGGTGTATATGGCGTGACCGTGTCGTTCATACCTTGGCGGCGCAGATGGACAAGCTGAAAGTGACGCTTCTTGTCAGAAACTGAACATTCCATTGGCAGCCGTGCAGCTCTTCGCGCTCACCCGGTAGCCGAATTACACTAGAATCCTGTCACTTCGGTCGCAAAGGGAATCATTCGTCCACGCGAAGCAGATTCTATAATCTGACTCTTTATTGCAGCTTTTGTGCATCAGCTCGCTCTGCTTCGAGCGGCGTAGAGCCTCAGGTCCGTGAAGAAAACGGCTGCGTGGCAAAACCACCATTGGATGCCAGCGTCGGTCTTCTCGCCCAGACCATCAGCCTCGCAACGGTGCGCACGCGCCTCGCACCCAAGTGGGACGCATTGTCCGGCGCCCACGAGCGCGAGGCGCCCGTCACGAGGCCTGGCGGTCGACCTCGGCAAGGCGCCGTATGCGCTCGAGATGGGCATCGCGAACGCCGAGCTCCGCTAGGTGGTCGAGCGTGCTCGCCACGTACTCGAAGCAACTGCCGAGCGCCCCGGTGGCGCGCGCAACGGCGTCGACCTTCACGGACTCGCAAAGCGTGCCCGCGTACCGGCTGTGCTCCGGGTTCATCACGAAGGCGATGGCCCTGAGCGGGCCGATCTCCGACCGCAGCTTGACCCAGCGCGGGAGATAGGCGCCCGACAGCATCTCGCGCCGCCAGACAAGACGCAGCTCCTGGCGCGCGTGCGCGCCGTCGATCGCCAGCGCTAGTCCGTGACAGGAGCCACCGCGTTCGAGGCCGAAGACCAGCCCGGGCTGCTCTCGCGTCCCGCGGCCGAGCGGCGTCCAGAGACAGAGCTCACGGTGATAGCCATAGAGCCGCGCCTTGGCTCGCGCCGCGACATGGATGCACGGGTTCCAGATCAGTGAGCCGTAGCCGAACACCCAGACCCGCTCCCGACCGTCCCAGCCGGCGAGCGCCTGCTCCAACGACGCCTCCAGCAGATCATCCGGAAGGAGCTCCACGTCCGGGTCGTGCGCGCGGACCATATCGCGGACCCAGTCGGTCTCGAGCTTCTCGCGGGTGAGCGTCATTGGGGGCTACTCTCCGGCCGTCATCGGGCCACGGACGAACGGTGGAGACAAGCAGGCATCCCGGGCGGCCGACTCCGAGGCAACGGGCTGTGGCAACGCAGCACCGCGACGGATCGGGACGGTCAAGGTCACCTGCACCAAGGCCCAGCCTTCACGAATGCGGCGACGCCCCTCGTCGAAGACGGGTATGTCGGCTACCTTATACACGTTGTCGAGTGGGTCGAGGTTGCGACCGCTGCACTGATCGAGACGCTCGCGGCCCACAACATTGCATAGGTCGTCGTTCGCTTGGCCGCGGACGATCGCGAAGGAGATGCCGAGATGCTCCGCGCCCGCCCCGCCTGCATCGTCGCGGCGCTGCTGCTTGCTGCCTGCGGTGCTCCCGATCCTGAGCCACCGATGACCGAGAACTTCGAAGAGATCGATCGCGACCAGAACGACATCATCGACCAGCCCGAGTTCGTCGCCGCCTTTGGGCGGTTCGATCTTGACGGGGACGGCGTCATCGCCACGGCCGAGAACCCCGCCCTGGTCTACGAGGCCGACGGCAATCGGGACGGGGTCGTCACCCGCGAGGAGTTCGCGAACATCGACCTCGCCCGGTTGGAGGCCGACTTCGATGTGGACGGACGGATCAGCCGCAACGAACTGGAGCGCTACGAGCTCATTCGCCGCGACGAGGTGACCACCCGCCGCCAGGCCGACCTCGGCGTCGGCCGCCTCCCACCCGAGGCCCGTTGGATCCAGTTCCGCTTCTAGATGCCACCGGCGTCACGGTCTCAGGGACCCGCGGGCGAGTCTTAATTGTTGCACGCGCGGTCGGATCGCAGCGGCTCCGACTGACCGTCAGCAGCGTGACCTCCCGTCCCGTCGTTTCGGCTATCGCAGCCGTGCTCGCCCATCGAAAGTCGGTCGGCGGAAAGGCTGCGGAAGTGAAGCAGCCGCGACGCCCGAGCGACTAGGCGTTCGGCGCCGGCAACCAGTCGAAGGCGACGCGAACAAGGCCGTGGTCGGATTTCGCCTTGCCGTGATCGGCGAGATGGTCGTTCCAGATCTGCATCTCGCGGAAGGCCCAGCGTCGGTTTTCCGAATGCTCGTAGAACTGCTCCGAGACGAGAACGTGATCGATGATCTCGCGGACGTTCTTGAATTCGTGGGTGTAGTCCGCAGGGCTCAGGCTCCGCAGCGCTTGCATTGTCGCAGCACTGTACAGCCCGTCGTCGTTCCGCCGCGCGGCGCGGCTGTCGGCGTAGACCCGGTAGCTCGGCTGGTCGGTCAGGATCGAGAGCGTGTTCGAGAACTGACCGTCGTTGAGATCACCCAGGACGACGACCGGCACATCATTGTCGCTCATGGCGTCGTTGAGAATGATCCGCAGCGCCGTCGCCTCGGCGATCCGGCGGATCGTCGAGATCGCCGATCCGAGCGCGGTCCTGTGCGGACGGATGGTCGAATCGCGATACTCCGGATCGTCGAGCGGGGTCGCCAGGCGCGACTTGAGATGCGAGCCGAAGACCTCGATCGGCGGCACCTCCGGCGCATTGGCGTGCCCGACCGTCACCTGCAGGACCGAACGCGCGAACTCGTAGATCTGAACGTCGAGCTCTTCGTCTTCGTGGCTCGGCACGAACGCTTCCTGAGCAGCCTCGTCCTTCTGCAGGTCCGCTGCCGGCGGGTCCGATTGGATGTCGGCCATCGACCGCTTGCGCTTCTTCAGCGCGAACCCCTCGGGAAAGCCCTTGTGGCGGCGTTGCGCGCGGATCTCCCAGGGCCTTCGCACGGCGGCAGCCACAGTGACGCCATCCCACGATCCGTCGACGATGAACGCGAGCTGGTAGTCGTCGGCGAGACCGGCCGCGCTGAAAGCCTCGGCGAGGGCCTCACGGGTCCAAAGCTCCTGAAACGAGATCACGTCCGCATCGAGTTGCCGGATCATGTCTGCCGTCCACGCGATCTTGGCCGCGTACTCGGCCTCAGTGTACGGCTTGCTGCGCGGGTACATGGGCTTTCCCGGCAACTGCAGATTGTAGAGATTCATACTGGCGAAAACGATGTCGCGCTGGTTCGCACTCATGCTCGGCACCCGCCTAAGGTTGATTTTCCTATTTCCTCACAACCCAATGTGTTAGCTGCAAGCAACACGTCCGTGTTAAGCATCTGGTAAGACAGCGTCGTGATCATCGTGTAGCCTGCGCGCTAGGCTGCTGCGACAGCCACCCACCTGCCCCGGGGAACTGTGATGTTCGTTGTCGACCGCTTCGTCGACGACCGCTCCGAGCCTGCCGAAATCTCGAGGCCGCGGAGCGCCTAGCCCCCAATGCGCGTCGCGCTCTTCGCTCTCGCGCGCTCGACGCAAGACATCGCGTTGGCGACGGCGCACGGGCACGCCGCCTTGCGCGCGCTGGACGAAGCCGGTCACGTCGTCGTCGGCGACCCAACGCTGCTCTTGGACAGCCATCTCTTCGAAGCGCGTCTCGAGCGACTTCGGCGCGTGCCGGTCGACGTGATCGTCGTTTTGCAGACGACCTTCACCGATGCGACCATGGCGACGCGCCTCGCCGAGACGATGACGCCGCCCATTGTCTTCTGGGCCTTTCCCGAGCCGCGCACCGGAGCGGCGCTGCGGCTCAACGGCTTTCCGGCTCTCATGCTCGCCGCCCACGCCCTCGGCCGCCGGGCGCGTCGCTGCGCCCAGGTGTGGTCCGCCCCCGAGCGGGCGCCAGACCTTGAGATGGCGATCGCGGCGACGCCGATCGAGGTGCCCATCGGCTACGCCCCCGATCCGGCGCCGGAACAGGCCGCCGCCGCGCTTGACCGGCTGGCAGGCTATGTCGGTCTCGTAGGTGAGGCGCAGCCCGGCTTCGACACTTGTAGTTTCGATGGCGACAGCCTTCAGAAGCTGTTCGGCATCGGCGTCGCCCGCGTCTCCCTGGCGGCGTTCTTCGCCGGCGCCCGCCGCCAGGACGCGGATCGAATAGCAAGCCTGCACGCTGATGCCAGCGCCGAGCTTCGTGGCCTTGACCCCCTCGACCGAGAGAGCATCGATCGAGCCTTGCGGTGCTACGCAGCCCTCGCAGACACCGCCGACGCCGGCCAATTGAAAGGTATCGCCGTCCGCTGTCGACCCGAACTGCACAGCCGGTTCGGCTGCGCCATCTGCGCCGCGGCCGGCCGGCTGGCCGACGAGCTTACGCCGGTCGGCTGCGACGCCGACGTGCTGGGCACGGTCACGGCGCGCCTCCTGCAGGAGCACGCCCGCCCGCCCGTTATGCTCGCAACGCTCGTCGACCGGGACGACCCGACCCACAACCCCGTCGTAAGGCAGTGCGGCCAGGCGCCACTTGCCATGCGGGACCCGCGCAGCCCCGCCGAGGCCGGCGTCCACGACGCATCCGGGTTGCCGCTCCTGCGGCGCTTCGCGCTGATGCCTGGGCCGGTCACCATCGCCCGGGTGAGCCAGGCCCGTGGCCGCATGACGCTTGTTGTGGGTCGCGGCCGGATGCGCCGCGCCGCGCTTCCCTTTGCCGGCACAGGCGGCGTCCTTGGCCTCGACGGCGGCACCGGACGCGGCCTCGACCTGTTGCTCGCGGCCGGCGTCGAGCATCAGCTCGGCCTGGTGTACGGCGACGTCAAGCCAGGTCTGCTGTCGGTGGCTTCGCGTCTCGGTCTGCCCGTGCTCGACCTCGACGCCTGAGCGTCGCGATCCCCGCGGCTCAAGGCGTTAGCCCCCAGAACGCGGCAATCCGCCGGACGGCGCACACGCCCGCATCTTCAATGAACGGCGCCGCCACACCGCAAGCCTCCGGTGGCTCCGGATCGATCGGCACGGCATGGGGGAACGACGCGAGCCGCCAAGTCTCGACGCGCGCTACGCCGGCGCCGTCCATGAAGACCTCGCGAATGACCTCGCCCGAGACCTGCGTTGTGTCGGCCGCGGCGTCGATGCCGTGCACATCGGTCCACTGCTTCAAGAGCTCGTCCTGGTTGGCGGGTGCCACGACGGTGTCGGCGTCGCCCTGCCAGAGCGAGACAACCGGCCACGCCGCCGGCAAGGTCTCGGCGACCTCGCGCACGGCCGCGCCCCAGTCCTCGGCGGCCCGGTCCGTCGGCGTGTTGCCGAGCAGACCGCACGCCGCGGTCGCCGACGCCGCCTCGCCGAACAGCGTATTCGACCACCACCAAATGAAGTCGAAGGCGCCCGCCGGTCGATTGCATTCGAACGGGGTGCCGGCGATGATCGCGCCACCGGCAAAGAGATCGGGATAGTTGGCGAGCAGAACCGCAGTCATTGAACCGCCGGCCGAGAGCCCGAGAACGTAGATGCGCGCGGGATCAACGTCGGACGTTGTGGCGACGTGCTGGATCATCGAGCGCAGCGAAGCACTCTCGCCGGCGCCCGGGCGATTGTCGCCCCGCTGAAACCAATTGAAGCACGCTTGCGCGTTGTTCACTGTTGTTTGCTGCGGCAGAAGCAAGACGAACGGCGCCGAGTCGGCGAGCGCTGTCAGGCCGGTTTCGTCGTCAAATGCCGCCGCCTCCTGCGTACAGCCGTGCAGCGCCACAACCAACGGCGCGCCAGGCTCGAGGTCCGACGGAACATGCACCCGCGCTTCGAGTGCGCCTGGGTTCGGGCCGAAGTCGACGAGCGACTCCAATGCCGCGGTGGGACCCACGGCGCCGAGCAGCAAAGCAAAACCTAGTGCAACCGAATGCTGCTCACGCCTGCGCATCGTATCCCCCCGGTGCAGCGCTGACCCTGATGCGCCGGGGAGGTACCGATGCGCGCGCCGCTCCGCTGTGCGTCGCGTCACCCAGCCGATGCGTTGGGCGCGCTCGCTAGGTCGAGAGGCGGCCGGATTCAGGCGCCAGCCGACGCAGGAGGTCGTCGACATAACGTTGCAGCAGGAGCAGGCCGATCGTCCACGCACCGATGATCTGCGCGAGGAACCACGTCTCAGGTTCGTAGCGAGCGAACACGCAAGCGGCCACGAAGAACGCGAGAAGCTCGGTCACCGTGAAAATGTAGAAGCAGCGGAAAACCCGCCGGATGAACGGCACGCCATATGCCAGGACCACCCGCATCGATATCTCCCAACGGACAAGTGACCCAGTCAATCTGACGCCAAAACTTGGCGGAACGTTAAACGCCAGGCCGCTGTATCGTTAGCTTCCGACAACCACGCTGGACCTAGACGTTGAAGCGGAAGTGGAAGACGTCGCCATCCTGGACGAGGTAGTCGCGGCCCTCCAGCCGCAGCTTGCCGGCGTCGCGCGCCGGCGCCTCGCCACCGCATTCGACGTAGTCGCCGAACGAGATGGTCTCGGCTGCAATGAAGCCCTTTTGAAAGTCGGTGTGGATGACCCCGGCCGCCTCGGGCGCGGTCGCGCCCTGGGGGACCGTCCACGCGCGGGCCTCTTTCGGACCTGCGGTGAAGAAGGTGAGCAAACCTAGAAGCGCATAGCCTTCACGAATCACACGATTGAGCCCGGGCTCCTCCAGCCCGAGCGAAGAGAGGAACTCGGCCTTCTCGCTCTCGTCGTCGAGGCTCGCGACTTCGGCCTCGATGGCCGCGGCGACCACGACCGACCGCGCGGCCTGCCGCTCGGCGAACGCCGCGGCGGCTGCGCTCAAGCCGTTGCCGGTCGCGGCGGATCCTTCGTCGACGTTCAGGACGTAGAGGACCGGCTTGTCCGTCAGCAGGTTGAAGCCGTCGAGCAGCGCTTTGTCGTCGGCGGCCAAGTCGAGCGCGCGCGCGGGTGTCCCGTCCTGCGCGACGGGCAAGATCCGATCGAGAAGCTCCAGTCTGGACTTCGCCTCCTTCTCCTGGCCTCGTACCCGCTTTACGAGACCTTCCCGTTGCCGCTCGAGGCTCTCGATATCGGCGAGCAGAAGTTCCGTCTCGATCAGCTCGGCATCGCGGAGCGGGTCGACCCCCCCTTCGACGTGGGTGACGTCGTCGTCGTCGAAGCATCTCAGAACATGGAGGATCGCGTCGACCTCGCGGATCGCGCCCAGGAACTTGTTGCCAAGTCCCTCCCCCTTCGACGCGCCGCGCACCAGCCCGGCGATATCCTTGATATCGAGCTGCGTATCGATGACCTTTGCCGACTTCGCCAAGGAGGCCAGCTGTTCCAGCCGTGGGTCCGGCACGGGAACCCGGCCGACATTGGGCTCGATGGTGCAGAACGGGTAGTTCGCGGCAGCTGCCGCCGCGGTCTTGGTTAGCGCGTTGAATAGCGTCGACTTGCCGACATTGGGCAGGCCAACGATACCGCAGTTGAAGCCCATGGTCGGGTGCATTCCGGCGTCGGAGGGAACGAGCGGCGGCCGATGTAGCCGCCGCTGCACGCCCTGTCACCTGCTAGCCGGCGCGACGGCCGACGGGCAGACATCGCTCGGGCGCGCCAGGCCGGGGACGGCGCCTCGAAGTGACGCCGATCAACGTTTCTTGGCAGTGGATGGTGCTTGGGTCGCCAACCGGCAGATCACGGCCGCCGTCACACAGTCGTGGGCTGCACGTGACCTGATGCGACCCCATATTCACAGTGGTAAGGTGGGGAGTTCATCGATGCTCAACGACTCGCGCGGCCTGGCGATGACCACGACGAACGAAGCTGCAGCCCAGGCATTCGATGATGTCGTCGTTTGCTACCTCGAGTACCGGCTGCGCATCGCCACGGCCATCAAGGCGATGCTAGCGGCGGATCCCGAGTTCGTCATGGGCCGGGTCCTGGTTGGCTATCTGATGATGGCGCGCGGCACCCCCGAAGGTGCTGCCGACGCGCAGCGGGCTCTCACCATCGCCAAGACGCACGCGGGCGATCACCTGACGCGGCGCGAGGCGATGCACCTCAAGGCGCTGGAGAGCTGGACGTCCGGCCACGCCGAACGCGCCACCAGGATTTGGGAGGAGATTCTGGTCATCTGGCCGCGCGACCTGATCGCGCTCCGGTTCGCCCACTTCCAGAGCTTCTGGCTCGGCACGCATCGGCGGATGCGCAACGTTGTGCTGCGCGCGCTGCCGGCCTGGGACGACCGCGTGCCGCGGTACGGCGACGTCCTTGGGATGGCCGCGTTCGGCCATGAGGAGCTGGGCGACTACGCCCAGGCCGAGAACCTGGGCCGCGAGGCCGTCGCCTTAAACGGCGAGGACATGTGGTCGATCCACGCGGTCGCCCACGTGCTCGAGATGCAGGGCCGCCTCGACGAAGGGCTGGCTTGGCTGGACTTCGTTCCCGATCGCTGGAACGACCGGGCCGCCATGCGCACCCATCTCTGGTGGCACCGCGCCCTCTTCGCCTTCGAACGAGGCGACTTCGATGCCGTCCTAGCGTTGTACGACGGCCTCGTCGATCCCGGAGCCGACATGTTCTACATCGACATGCAGAACTGCGCGTCGCTCCTGGCCCGTGTCGAGTTGATGGGCGGCGATGTCGGCGGTCGCTGGGCCAACCTCGCCGACCGCGCCTCCGGCTGGGTCGACAACCACCTGATGGCGTTCACCGACGTCCATACGATCATGCCGCTGGCCCGAGAGCGCCGACCGGAGGCACAACGCCACCTCGCGTCGCTGGCGTGCTTTGCCCAATCCGACGACGACAACGCGCTGCGTGTGCGCGAGCACGTGTTGCCGGTCTGCACGGCCATCGAATCGTTCTATGCCGGCGACTATCACCGAACCATCGAACTCCTCTGTCCGCGCAAAGACTCACTGGTCCCGATCGGCGGCAGCCACGCCCAGCGTGACGTGTTCCATCTGGTGTTGCTGGAGGCCGCGCTTCGCGCCGGGCGCTACGACCTGGCGCGGACGCTGGCGAGTGAGCGCGTCACGCTGCGCCCGCACAGCCATGGCAGCTGGCTGAAATACGCCGAGGCGCTCGATGGCCTTGGCGAAGGTTCGGCCGCGGCTGCGGCGCGGTCGAAGCTTGCCTAGCCGTCAACCGACGGCCGCAATCACCGTGTTCCGCGCTACGTTCCGCTGGTGGGTGACGGCGGTCCGATCCGCGCCCTTGATGCTGCGGATCCACACCAGGCCAGGGGTAACCACGGCCGCATGATCGGCGATCTTGGGATCGCGCACGAGCCGGTCTGTTCCCGTCGTCTCCATCGGTGTCTCACTCCCAAGCTGATGCCGGCGAGGCTAGTGCCCGAAATCCACCGCCGACTGTGAGGAGGCTCACGTCCCCGTTTGGAAAACGCTCGACACGGCACATTCAGCCGCGTGTGTGTGTCCTGGTCGCGGCGCGCGCAGCGAGGACGCCACCGATGACGACCGCCGTCGTGCCGATGACCGTGGCGACCGTGAGCGGCTCGTCGAGGAGCCATACGGCGCTCAGCGCAACCACCGCTGGCGTCATGGCGGTGATCATCGTCGTCGTCGACGGTCCGAGGTGGCGGACCGCGACGGTGAACGCGAGCAAGGCCAAGATGACCGCGCAGATGCCTTGGTAGGCGCCTTGCAACACCAGCGTCGGGATCGGCACCGTGCCCAGGCCGACCGGCAAAACAGCGACATAGATCGGCAGATAAGCGGCGCCCGCGAGCACGGCGACGATCGCTGTCGCCTGAACGGCTTCGACGCGCCACGCCTTTAGGGCGATCGTAAAGCACGCCCATGAGAACGAGCCGAGGAGGAAGCAGCCGGCACCCCAGAGCTGGTCGACATCGTTGGCGGCGATCGTACCGGCGGCCAGCGCGCCGACGCCAACCAGGACCAGACCGAGAGGAACGGCTCGCCGCGCGGTCACCGGTTCGCCGAGCAGAAGCCAGGCCAAAACGGCCGTGTAGAACGGCAGCACGCCTGGCAGCAGCACGGCGCCGTAGGCTGCGGGCGCGAGCGTGAAGCCTGTGTAGACGAAGAGAGCAAACCCCAGCCCGCCCAGAACCGCCAGCACCGCACAGCGCCACCAGGCCAGGCCGCCAAAGCCGCGCCACAGCAGGACAGGCAGCATCACGGCCGCCGAAACGCCGAACCTCAACGCGGCGATGTCGGGCGGCGCGAGCTCGGTCGTCAGACCGTGCCGGGAGATCAAGAGAAAGCCGGCCCAAAGAACCACCACCGCCAGCGCCGCCGCAACGCCGACGAGCGGTCTAGGCTCCACCTTCATCCTGCATCATGAGCGCGACGCGGTTCATGAAACCGGCGTCGTCGCCGGCGGCAAGCTTGGGCGCCGCTTCGGTCACGGCGCCCAAGAACTGCTCGAGATCGGCCAGCTCGACCTTCGCGAAGTTGCCGAGCACATGCCCGGTCACCCGCGATCTGTCGCCAGGATGCCCAATGCCAAGACGTACGCGTTTGAAGTCGCGCGTGCCCAAGTGCGCATCGATCGAGCGCAGCCCGTTGTGACCGGCGACACCGCCGCCGACCTTCACGCGGCACTTGAACGGCGCGAGGTCGAGCTCGTCGTGAAAGACGACGACCCCCTCCGGCGGCAGCTTGTAAAAGCGCACCATCTCGCCGACCGCGCGGCCGCTCTCGTTCATGTAGGTCATCGGCTCGAGCAGCAGCACCTTGACGCCGCCCAGTGGCCCCTCGCTGACCACGCCTCGAAAGCGAGACCGCCAAGACGGCAAGCGGTAGCGCTCGACCAATAGGGAGCGGGCCATGGAACCGGTGTTGTGGCGGTGGCCCACGTAGCCGGCGGCGGGGTTGCCGAGGCCGACGAACAGGCGCACGGCCTGCCCTACGCCTCCTCGCTCGCCGCATCGTCGGGGGCGTCGGCGCTCTTGCCGCCCTTCCCGGTGACGGTGGCGATGGTGAAGTCGCGGTCGGTGATGGTGGGTTCGGTGCCGGCCGGTAGGCGCACCGCGCTGACATGGATTGTGTCGCCGATTTCGACTCCGCTGACATCGACCTCGACCCGCTCGGGGATCGCGTCGACAGCGCACACCAGCTCGATCTCGCGCCGCACGATGTTGAGGACACCGCCGCGCTTCAGACCCGGTGATTTCTCTTCGTTCAAGAACACCACCGGCACCTGCACCGTGATCGTCCCGCCCGCCAGCGCGCGGATGAAATCGACGTGGAGCGGGAGCGCCTCATCGACGACGGGATGCAGCTGCGTCTCGCGTGGGATCACGCGCACCTTGCGGTCACCGAAATCCAGCTCGACAACCGAACTGTAGAAATTGGAATTTGTCTGAAGCTGCTTGCGCAGTTCCTTCATCAGGACGGCGCAGAGCTCCGGCGCTTCGCTGCCGCCGTAGACGACGGCCGGCACCTTGCCGGTGGCGCGAAGTCGACGGTTGGGACCCTTGCCGACCGCCGAGCGCGGCTCGGCAGGCAGGGTAACGACGTCGGACATCTTTCTTCTCTCCCTCCGACACGGCGACGGCCGCCTCGGACAGACGCGGTTGACCTCAGTCGAACAGGCTGGACACCGAACTCTCGCTCGAGATCCGGCTGATCGCCTCGCCCATCAGCTGGGCAATCGACAAGAGCC
>CAYUKE010000016.1:0-19610 GCA_964445185.1 uncultured Geminicoccaceae bacterium | reverse complement strand
GATGACGCTCTGGGCGTTGGCCATGATGACGGCCGCGTCGTCGTCCGAGCCGGGCTTCACCGTGCGGTCGTCGTCGTCGTCGGCTGCAGCCGCCGCGGTCTCGCCCCAACCACCGAGAATGACCGAGATAAAGGACCGGTTCATCGCCCGGCACATGATGTAACTCAGAATTGCGCCCGAGCTGCCGACCAACGCGCCGGTGATGATCAACGCCTGATTGTTGAGGGTGAAGCCGATGCCGGCCGCCGCCCAGCCGGAGTAGGAGTTGAGCATCGAGACGACCACCGGCATATCCGCGCCGCCGATCGGGATGATCAAGAGCACGCCGAGCGCGAAGGCGAGGAAGGTCATCATCCAGAAGACGGTCGGGTTGCCGCCGGTCGCCATGAAGACGACGAGCAAAAGCACCAGTCCCACCCCGATGCCGATGTTGATCGCGTGCCGCGACGGCAGGAGGATCGGCTTGGAGCTCATCGCCGGGCGGATGACCGGCATCAGCGGGAACAGGATCTTTTCGGCGAGCGGTGGCAGCTTGGCCTGGAGCTTGCCGAAGGCGATGACGGACCCGGTGAACGTCACCGCGCCGACGATCGTGCCGATCCCCATCTCGAACAGGGACAGGCCCTTGAGGTGCCCGTCCTTGAGGATGCCGAACTCGCCGGGGTTCATAAGCGCTGCGGCGGCGACGAAGACGGCGGCCAGGCCAACCAGCGAATGGAAGGCCGCGACCAGCTGCGGCATCGCCGTCATCTGGATGCGCTGCGCGATGACGTAACCCACCGTGCCGCCAGCCGCGAGGGCGACGAGCACCGTCACGTAGGCCCCGAGCGACGGTTGGCGGAGGCTCACCAACGTGACGGCGATGGCGAGCGCCATCCCGACCATGCCGTAGACGTTGCCCTGACGCGCGGTCGAGGGATGGGACAGGCCGCGCAGGGCCAAGATGAAGCAGATGGCGGCCCCGAGATAGCCGATGGCGGCGAGGTTCACACCCACGAGATCAGCTCCGCTTCTTGTACATGGCGAGCATGCGTTGGGTGACGGCGAAGCCGCCGAAAATGTTCACGGCCGCCAGCAACGTGGCGACGAGGCCGAAGGTGCTGCCGACGCCGAGCGCGATGAGCGCGCCGACCACAATGACGCTGGAGACGGCATTGGTGACGCTCATCAACGGCGTGTGCAGCGCCGGCGTCACCGACCAGACAACATAGTAGCCGACGAAGATCGCGAGCACGAAGATGATGAGGTTGAAGACGGCCGGATCGATCGCTTCCATGACTGCCCCCGTCAGCTCTGAAAGTTCGCGTGAACGACGGCGCCGCCTTCGGTCAGGAGCGCGCCGACCACCAGGTCGTCATCCTTGTTGACGGCGAGGGCCTTGCTCTCGTCGTCGATGATCAGCTTGGCGAAGTTGAACAGGTTCTTCGCGTAGAGGATGCTGGTGGCGGGCGCCAGCCGCGCCGGCAGGTTGGGAATGCCGATAATCCGCACCCCACCGTCGGTCTCGACCACCTCGTCGACCTTCGAGCCTTCGACGTTGCCGCCGCTCTCGACGGCCATGTCGAGGAGGACGGAGCCCGGCTTCATGCTGGCGACCATCTCGGCCGAGACGATCCGCGGTGCCGCCCGGCCCGGGATCTGCGCCGTGGTCACGACGATGTCCTGACCCTTGATGTGGTCGGCCACCATCTTCGCCTGCTCGGCCTGCTCCTCCGGCGTGAGCGGGCGGGCGTAGCCGCCCGAGGTCGCGCCATCATCCGGGATGAACCCGACGAACTTGGCTCCGAGCGAGGCGATCTCCTCGCGTGCGGCGGGGCGCACGTCGGTCGCCGAGACCACCGCCCCCATGCGTCGCCCGGTCGCGATCGCCTGGAGCCCGGCGACGCCGGCACCGACGATGAAGAGCTTGGCTGGCGTGACCGTGCCGGCCGCGGTCATCATCATCGGCATGACCCGGTCATAGGCCGCCATCGCCTCGACCACCGCCTTGTAGCCAGCGAGGTTGGCCTGGCTCGACAGCACGTCCTTGTCCTGGGCGCGGGTCGTTCGCGGCAGCAGCTCGAGCGCGAAGGTCGTCAGGTTCCGGTTGGCCAGCTGATCGACGAGCTCGCGGTTCTGATAGGGGTTCAGCGAGCCGAGGAGCGCCGCACCGTCCTTGAAGAGGCCGACCTCGTCGTTCTCCGGCGGCGCTACCTTCAGCACCAAGTCGGCGCCGAACGCGCCTGCCTTGTCGGCGATCGTCGCACCGGCGTCGCGATAGGCGTCGTCGGGGAACGTCGCACTCCAGCCGGCGCCGGCCTCGACCGTTACCGCATGGCCCTGCCCGACGAACCGCTTGACCGTCTCAGGAGTGGCGGCCACGCGCCGCTCATGCTCCCGAACTTCCTTCGGGATGCCAACTTGCATCTCGTCCTCCACAGCGCGTCAAGGGTATCCGAGCCGCCAGGAACCGACCCGGATGGCAGGACCGCCGTCGTCGTCTTAGCAAAGCTCGAAGTCGCTGCAAGCGTCGTTGCCGAGAAAGCGCTACGCGTTGGCAACGCCGGAACCGCTTGTCGGGGTTGGCCGCTCGTGTATGTTCTTGTTTCGTTCCGATCAATTCAAGGGCTGGAGCAATGGCGAGCGCGCACAAGGGGCGGGGAACGGCGCTTAACATGCCGAGCCGGTTCGCCCGTGAAACCTATGAACGCGCGTTGGACGACATCGCGCCGGCGCCGTCGACGCAGGTCGCACGCGACCGCTCGCGAACGATCATCGCCACCAACACGAGCCCGGACGTCGGCTTCGACCGTTCGATCAACACCTATCGTGGCTGCGAGCACGGTTGCATCTACTGTTATGCCCGGCCCAGCCACGCCTATCTCGACCTATCACCTGGCCTGGACTTCGAGACGCGGCTGTTCGCCAAGCACGACGCCCCGATGCTGCTCGAGCAAGCGTTCCAGCGCCGAGACTATCGACCAGCACCCTTGCAGCTCGGCGGCGTGACCGACGTCTACCAACCGGTGGAGCGGCGGCTCGGCATTACACGCGCGGTGTTGGAGGTGCTGCTCAACTGGCGCCATCCCGTGCAGATCGTGACCAAGTCGGCGAGCGTGCTGCGCGACGTCGATCTGCTGCAGGAGCTGGCGCGCCTCGATTTGGTCGTCGTCGACCTCTCGTTGACCACGCTCGATTCCAACCTCGCCCGCACGATGGAGCCGCGCGCGAGCACGCCGAAGCGGCGGCTGGCCGCGATCCGCGCTCTCGCTGACGCCGACGTTCCGGTGGGCGTGGCCACGGCGCCGATCATTCCGGGCCTCAACTGCCACGAGATCGAACGCTTGATCGAGGCGGCCGCGACCAGCGGTGCCACGAGCGCCAGCTACGTGTTGTTGCGGCTGCCCCACGAGCTGCGGGAACTCTTCGTCGACTGGCTCGATCGTCATCACCCGCACCGGCGCGAGCGCGTCCTTTCGCTGTTGCGGCAAGCACGGGGCGGCCGGCTCAACGACCCGCGGTTCAAGAGTAGGATGCGCGGCGACGGTCCAGTCGCCGACCTAGTCCGTTCACGCTTTATCGCCGCCTGCCGCCGGCACGGGCTCGCGACCCGGGACGAACGGCGATTGCGCACCGACCGGTTCGGCCCGCCTTGGCGTCGGGCACAGGGGGACCTTTTCGCGGAACGTGCGTGTGTGGCCGCAGAAAACGGTTGAGTGGCTGGCGAAACTCGGGCGTTCTCGCCTCTGCGAACGTTCATGGCGAGATGACGATGCAGCGGTTTGGGCGAATCCTGGTTGTCCTCGACGCGCACGATCCGAGCGGCGGCGTCATTCAGGAGCTGCTGCAGTTCGCGCGTGCGAACGCCGCCGCGGTGACGCTCGCCGGCACATGCGAGACGCCGGACCCGTCCCTTTTGGCCTCGCTGTTCGGGGGAAAGGATCACCGTGACCGTCTCCACGCGGAGGTCGCTCGCTCGCTCGACGTCTACGCGGCGCCGCTTCGAGACGCCGGTATCCACGTTGCGTGCGAGGTGGTCGAGGGCGATCCACTCGACGGTATCTGCGCTCTCGCCGCCTCCGGCCGGTTCGATCTGGTCGCGAAGTTCGCCGAGGGCAACGCGCCGGATACGCCCTTCACGTTTGGCCCACTTGACCGCGGCCTGCTGCGGGTCTGCCCGGTGCCGGTACTGATCACCAACCCGCACAAGGAGGAAACGCCGCGCGTGCTCGTCGCACTCGACGTCAGCACCGCGGTGCACGACGCCCTTAATCGTCAGTTGATGACGATCGCCTCGGGACAGGCGGCGCTGTTTAGGGCCGAGCTGCACGTCGTGCACGCTTGGCGCCTCGTCGGCGAAACGGCATTCCGCACGGGGGCGTTCACCGAGGTCAGCGCGCGCGACCTGGAGAGCCTGAAGGAGACCGAGCGGCTGAAGCGCCACCAAGCGGTCCAGACGCTGCTGAGGCCGCATCGGGGTAGCGAGCTAACGATAGTCGAGCACCTGGTCGAAGGCCCGCCACCCAAGGCGATTGCCGCGGTCGCCAAGACCACCGACGCGGATCTTTTGGTAATGGGGGCGACTCCACGCTCACGTTTCGCCAGCATGATGCTCGGCGACTGCGCCGTGGCCGTGCTCGGTGCGGTCAAGTGCTCGGTGCTGCTGGTCAAGTCGCCCGACCTCGCGGAGGAGCTTAAGGCCGAGGCGTAGCTTGGCGCACGCGACCCCATCACCATTGCCGGGCGACGAGCGGGACCAGCTGGCGCCGTGTGGTTGCCGAGCGGGTTAGCGTTTGGAGAACTGGAAGCTGCGTCGCGCCTTCGCCTTGCCGTACTTCTTGCGCTCGACCTCGCGATCGTCGCGGGTGAGGAACCCACCGGACTTCAGCGCCGGACGGAGCGCCGGATCATAGAGGGTCAGCGCCCGGCTGATCCCATGCCGTACGGCGCCCGCCTGCCCCGACAGACCGCCACCCACGACCGTGCAGACGACGTCGAAGTGCTGCGGCTTGTTCACCGCTTCGAACGGCTGGCGCAGGATCATCTGCAAGGTCGGCCGGGCGAAATAGCTCGCCAGTTCGCGCCCGTTGATCGTCACCTTGCCGATGCCGGGCTTCACCCAGACGCGGGCAATCGCGTTCTTTCGTCGCCCGGTGGCGTAGGCACGGCCGAGTCTGTCGATCTTCGGCTCGACCGGCGCCTCCCCTGGCTCGACGATGCCCGCGGCCTGGGTCAGGTTCTTGAGATCGGCGAGGGTCCGGGTCTCAGCCACGGTCGTGCTCCGTCGTGTTCTTGCGGTTGAGGGCGGCGAGGTCGAGTGGCACCGGGCTCTGGCCGTGGTGCGGATGCTCGGCGCCGGCATAGACGTGCAGCTTTCTGAGCTGGCGTCTGCCAAGCGGCCCCCGCGGCACCATGCGCTCCACTGCCTTCTCGATGACCCGCTCCGGGAAGCGGCCATCCAGCACCTTATCGGCAGTTCGCTCCTTGAGCCCGCCAGGATAGCCGGTGTGCCAGTAGTAGGTCTTCTGCGTGCGCTTGTTGCCGGTCAGCTTGATCTTCTCGGCGTTCACGACAACGACGTGGTCGCCGGTGTCGATGTGCGGGGTATAGATCGCTTTGTGCTTGCCGCGCAGGCGATTCGCGACGAACGCCGCTAGTCGCCCAAGAACCAGGTTCTCGGCATCGATCAACACCCAGGCCGGCGTCACGTCCGCCGGACGTGCGCTGTAGGTCTTCATCGCAGTTCCAATCTCAAACCGACGATCCGCCCGTTGTCTCGCGAAACACGCGGGACGCGGCCGTCGGGTATGACAGTGACCAGCGCGTGTAGGCGCCGCTCCGGCAGGCGTCAACGCCGGATCTAACGGAGGCAGGTTACGCGCATGTGATCGACGAGCCTTTGGCGCGGTTGCTAGTTGTCTGGCCAAGGAAACGCGCCGGAGTGCTGGTCATGCTGAAGCGTACCCTCATGATGTTCACCCTCGCGGCGACGCCGGCGTTGGCCGTCGACGGCGAGCGCATCCAGGTGACCGGCGAGATGGTCGATACCTGGTGCTATTTTTCCGGCGTGATGGGCGGGCCTGAGGCGGTTGTCGGCTCGGCGCACCATACCTGCGCGCTCTGGTGCGCCGCCGGCGGCATCCCGGTCGGCCTGTTGGCCGACGACGGGACAATGTACATGGTGGTGAAATGGCAGGGCGATGCCGGCGTCGCTGACGGCGAGACGTTGCTCTCCGTCGCCTCGCACCAGCTCACCGCCGACGGGCTGTGGTATCGCCGCGACGGCATCGATTATCTCTTCGTCGAAGAGGTTGTCGCCGACGCCGACATCACCAACCGCAACCATGAAGACTTCGGCGTGGTGCCGGGCTTCGCCATTCCGGAGGCCGAGTGATGCGAACGCTCGTCCGCCTGGCCCTCGCTAGCTGCCTCGGTGCGGCCGTTCCCGCGGCAGCGCAACAGGATTTCTCCGCCGGCAGCGAGGCCCAATCATGGGGCCTGTTTGGCGAAGCGAGTGCCCGCTTCGAGGCGCGGGTGACGGATGTCGTCTGCGCCCTAACCGACGACTGCCCGGCCGATTGCGGCGGCGGCGACCGGCAGATGGCGCTCCTGCGGACGGCCGACGATGCGCTGGTGCTGGCCACCAAGAACGGCCAACCGATCTTCTCCGGTGCCACCTTCGACCTTGCTGCCTTCTGCGGGCAAACCGTCGAGGTGGACGGCTTGCTCGTCGGCGATCCGGAGATCACGCCGGGGCTCGGCGCCCAGCTCTATCAGGTCCAAAAGATCCGTCCGGCAGGCGCCGCCGATTGGACCGACGCCAACCGCTTCAGCGACGCATGGGCCGCCCGCAATCCGGACGCGGCCGGCGAAGGCCCATGGTTCCGCCGTGACCCGGCCGTCAATCGGCAGATCGAGACGGAGGGGCACCTCGGCCTCGGTCTGGCGGTCGACCGCGCCTTCATCGAGGAGTGGTACTGATGCGCGTGCTGCTGCTAGCCGTCGCTCTCGCGCTGGTGGCGCCGTTGGCCAGCGCCCATGACGGCGTCGATCACCCGACGCGCGACGAGGCCCTCGCGCACCTGGGCGGCGAAGAGGGAACTCCGGCGCTTCCGTTCCCGGTCGACATCGACCTGCGCTTCGACCTCGTCGACCACCACGGCAACCGTATGACAGAGGCGGACTTGGCTGGCCGGCCGGTCGCCCTCTTCTTCGGCTACGTCTCCTGCGAGGCGATCTGCTCGGTCGCCGTGCCGCGGCTTACAGAAGCACTCAACATCCTCGGCCCGCACGGGACCGACATCGTGCCCGTCGTCATCACGGTCGATCCCGTGCACGACACACCCGAAGCGATGGCGACGGGCCTCGCCCGTTGGGGCGACAGGCTCGTGGGTCTCACCGGCAGTCCGGAGGCGTTGGCGGCGGCCCGGGCGGTCTTCCAGGTTGAAGCAGATGAGGTCGCAACGACGCCGGACGGCAAGCCGATCTACGCCCACGGCAGCTTCATCTACCTGATCGGCCCGGACGGCCGCGTGCGGACCCTGGTTCCCCCGATCCTCGGTCCCGAGCGCGTCGCCTATCTAATGGGTCGCTACCTCGTCGACGACCAAACGGCAGCGGTCGCGCGTTAGACATCGTCACATCGAGCGCAAATCATAAGCGGCACAGAGACTTGGCCGGTGAGTTCCGTCGGGGTCGATGATGCGCTTCTGGCCTACCTGCGTGCGGTCGTGCTGCAGCGCCGCGCTGAGGGCATCTTGCGCGTGGCCATCACTGGCGTCGACGGTGTTGGCAAGACAAGGTTGGCCGACGCCCTGGCTCCACTGTTGGATGGTGCCGGCCTGCCCGCCATCCGCGTCAGCATCGACGGCTTCCACCAGCCGAGGGCGGTCCGCTACGCCCGCGGGCGACACTCGCCAGAAGGCTTCTACCTCGACTCGTTCGACATCCATGCCTTTCGGGCGGCGGTTCTTGATCCCCTCGGCCCCGGCGGCGATCGGCGATACCGGATCGCCGCCTTCGACCACCATACCGACCGCGTCGTCGACACGCCTTTACAAACGGCGCCGGTGCCGTCGGTTCTCCTCGTGGACGGCATCTTTCTCCTGCGTCCGGAACTCGTCCACGACTGGGACCTCGCGATCTATCTCGACGCGCCGTTCGCTGCCAGCTTCGCACGGCAGGCTGCGCGCGACGGCACGCCCGCCGACGAGCACCATCCCCAGAACGCGCGGTACCGGCAGGGCCAGCTCATCTACGTCGAGCGCTGCGACCCCAAGGCGCGAGCCGACATCGTCGTCGACTACACCGACCTGTCGACACCCGTTGTCCTCCGCGGGCCGAGGCCCTCGGCTCCAGCCTGATCCCGCGACCGACCGCCTCGGCGGCAGCCACCCCGACTGCGAGCGACGGAGCCTCAGCCTGCAGGCGGCACCGAGTAGGTGCCGACGACGTGCGCGACGCGCTGCTCGTCGACGGCAGCCCGAACCTCGCACTCACCGACAATCAACCGCTTGCCGGCCTTGAGCGTGCGGGCGTAAGCGATCAGATCGCCGGGATGTGGTTTCGCCAGAAAATGGATGGTCAAGTCCGTCGTGACGGCCAGCGGCACGCGACCCACATGGCTGAGCGCGAGACCGTACAGTGCGATGTCGGCGACCCCCATGATCGCCGGACCGCAGATGGTCCCGCCCGGGCGCAGCAGCAGTTCGCGATAGGGCAGTCGCACCGCGACGTCACCCTCGCGGAAGTGAACGACGTCGACGTCCAGCATGCCGACATACGGCACGCCCTCGCTTGCCAGCTCGGCAAACGACTCGGCGGTAAGTGGCTCGTGCGCACCCATCTTCAATTCCGGACTGACCTTATCGTGCGTCGACCTGCGACGTCGAACGCAGGCTGCGGTCGCCGCCAGCACACCTCAATACATGAATACATGACCCTGCTGTTGTGGTCTCTCCATCTCCGTGCTAGCTCGCCCCGACAGCGACAGTGTGCCCTAAGCTCGTCGACGCCAATGGCGCCGACACCCCGCGATCGCTCGGAGATGTCTGCATGCACAGTGAGGTCCGGTCGACCGCGAAAGCTCCTCCCGGCGACGCAGAACCGCAGCGGTTCGCAAGGGACGCGGCGGCGCAGGGCGTTTGCGTGAACGTCGGTTGTGGGCGGACACCGACGGCCGGGTGGCGCAACTAAGACAACTCTTGGGCGCTGCGCCTGGCGCCGCTGGCACCTCTCGCTGACCAGCTCACGCGGCTTAGGCTGATGAGCAAATCGCAACGTGACCACATCTACTTCTCTGGCAACAGCAATGTCCGCTGGGCCAACGTCGCGAAGCGCATTCCGGAACCGGACAACACCGTGCAGGTCGTCTACTCATCGCACATGGTCGAGCACCTGACGCGCGCGGAGGCCGCGCGCTTCTTCCGCGAGGTCCTCCGGGTGCTCATGCCGGGCGGTTATGTACGGATCTCGGTGCCTGATTTGCGCCTGCTCGTGAACGACTATGTCGCAGATGAGGACGGAGACCGCTTATGAGCCGCATGCTCGTCTTCGGCGGTCGTCCGGAGAAGCTCAGCGACCGCGTGCGGCTCGCCTTGTTTGGGTTTCGCGGGCATAAATGGATGTATGATGGTGCATCCATGGCGAACGCTTTGGAGACTGAGGGCTTCGTCGATGCGACCGCGGTTCCGGCCGGTGAGACGCGCATACCTGAGGTTGCAGCATTGGATCTCCTCGAGCGATCACACTCCAGTGTGTACGTCGAGGCGCATAAGCCGCGCTAGGCTCGACCGCGGGCCGGTCCGTCGACGCCAAACGCGCCGGTTCGTCGGCTGGCTTGCTCCAGCGACGGGGTTTCACATAACGTCGGTAAGACGCGGTGCGGTCCCACTACTGTGGCGCAGGGCGTTGGTCCGTGGTTGGGCCGGTTTGTCGGCCGGCGGTACCGGCCGGAAGCGGAGCGCACGGAGGACTTGGCTTGACCACAACCATCGACGAGCCGCTCCTGGTGCAATCGCAGGCGGGCGGTGTCCTGACCCTCACGTTGAACCGTCCGCGCGCGTTCAACAGTCTTTCCGAGGGCCTTCTCCGGGCGCTGCTTGACGAAGTCGCGCGCGTCGACGAACGGGCCGAGGTCCGCGTGCTCGTCGTCAAGGGCAACGGCAAGGCATTCTGTGCCGGGCACGATCTCTCGGAGATGGGCGCAAACCGTAACCGGTCCGACCTCGCTCGCCTGTTCGGTCTCTGCTCCGAACTGATGTTGAAGCTCGCGCGAACGGGCGTGCCTGTCGTCGCCGTCGTCGACGGCATTGCCACCGCCGCAGGCTGCCAGCTTGTCGCCGCCTGCGACCTAGCGCTTGCGAGCGAGCGATCGCGCTTCGCGACGTCAGGCGTGAAGTACGGCCTGTTCTGCGCGACGCCCATGGTAGCGCTGTCGCGGGCGGTGCCGCGGAAACCCGCTCTGGAGATGTTGCTCACCGGCGACTTCATCGACGCGCAAACCGCGCTTGGTCACGGCCTGGTGAACCAAGTCGTGGCGCACGACAAGCTCGATGGTGCGCTCGACGCGCTGCTCGGCCGCCTTCTCGACAAGCCGAAGGAGGTGCTCGCCGTCGGCAAGCGCGCCTTCTACGGGCAGCTCGAGATGGGCCTGGAGGACGCGTACGCGCTCGCGACCGACGTCATCGTCGACAACGCGCTGACGGACGATTTCGCGGAGGGCCTCGCCGCATTCGAGGCGAAGCGGGCGCCGACATGGCGCAAGTGAGACAGGCCGCCGTCCAGGCCCATCCGACGCGCGCTGTCGTCCACCTCGGCTCGGAGGTCCAATGACTGCGACGCTCACCTACGATGACGCGTTTCTGCGCGGAATCCTCAATGAGGTCAGAATGATCGCCATGGTCGGCGCCAGCACCAACGCTCTGCGGCCCAGCTACTTCGTCATGACGTACATGCAGCGAAAGGGCTATCGCGTCCTGCCGGTCAATCCACGCGCCGCCGGCGAGACGCTTCTGGGCGAGCGGGTCTACGCTAGTCTCGACGACCTGCCCCTGCGACCTGACATGGTCGACGTCTTTCGCCGCCCGGACGACGTGCCGCCGATCGTCGACGATGCGATCCGCCTCGGCGCGCGGGTGGTCTGGCTGCAGCTCGGGGTTCGCCATGACGAGGCGGCGGCCAAGGCGGCGGCGCACGGCGTTCAGGTGGTGATGGACCGCTGTCCGAAGATCGAGTACGGCCGCCTCTTCGGCGAGATTGGCTGGCTGGGTGTCAACCGCCGCACCATCTCCGCAAAGAAGGCGACGGCGCGGCAACTGTCCTGACGCGAACAGAGGACGACATGAGCGCGGTGAACGGGAGGGACCTTCGATGAGCGCCACTACGCACGGCTTCGAGACGCTGGCGCTGCATGCCGGCTACGCGCCCGACGCGACGACCGGTGCCCGCGCCGTCCCCATCTACCAGACGACGTCCTATGCCTTCGACGACGTTGAGCATGCGGCGGCGCTGTTCAACCTGCAGCAGTTCGGCAACATCTACTCCCGCCTGACCAATCCGACCGTGGCGGTGCTGGAGGAGCGGCTGGCTGCGCTTGAGGGCGGCGTCGCCGGCTGCGCCACCGCAAGCGGGCACGCCGCCCAGTTCCTCGTCTTCGTGAACCTGATGACACCAGGAACCAACATCGTCTCGAGCTCGAAGCTCTACGGCGGCTCGATCACCCAGATGAAGGAGACGTTTCCGCAGTTCGGCTGGTCGACCAAGTTCGTCGATCCGCGCGAGCCGGCGAACTTCGCAGCAGCTATCGACGACGGAACCCGCGCGCTGTTCATCGAAAGCGCTTCCAATCCCGACGGAATTGTCGCCGATATCAGGGCGATCGCCGACATCGCCCACGCGCACGGTGTGCCTCTTGTCGTCGACAATACCCTACCCTCGCCGGCCCTCTGCAACCCAATCGCGCACGGCGCCGATATCATTACGCACTCGCTGACGAAGTATATCGGTGGGCAAGGCAACTCTATTGGCGGGATGATCATTGACGCAGGCACCTTCGACTTCGGCGCGAGCGACAAGTTCCCGCTGATGACGGAACCTGCGACGGCGTACCACGGCCTCAGATTTTGGGAGAACTTCGGGAACCTGGCATTCATCGTCCGTGCCAAGGCGGTTGGCCTGCGCGACATGGGGCCGGCGCTCGCGCCCATGAATGCGTTCTTGGTGCTGCAGGGCTTGGAGACACTGAGCCTGCGCATGCAACGCCACGTCGAGAACGCGGACCGGGTGGCGGCGTGGCTGGCGGAGCGCTCCGAGGTCGCCTGGGTCTCCTATCCGCGCTTGCCGCAGAACCGGACGCCCGCCCTCGAAACTTACTGCCCGGACGGCGTCGGCTCCGTGTTCACGATCGGCGTCAAGGGCGGCTATGACGTCGGCGTCCGACTCGTCGACGCCTGCGAGCTGTTCTCGCATGTAGCAAACATCGGCGATACGCGTTCGCTGATCATCCACCCGGCGTCGACCACGCACCGGCAGCTTTCCCTGGAAGAGCAGATCGCCGCTGGCGCGGGTCCCGACGTGGTTCGCCTTTCGATCGGTATCGAAACGGTTGGCGACATCATCGCCGACCTCGAGCAGGCACTGGCGCGAGCGACCGCCTGAGCCCGGTGCGTACCTTGCCGCCTTCAGCTGCTGGCGACGACTCGTAGAGGACGACGCTCCGCCGCTTCGGCGCGTAGCGTCTCCTGGTCGCGACGCTGGGCGGCGGCGGCGGCCGCAGTTAGCGCGGCGGCGCAGTCGCCGTCGCGGCCCGAAAGGGCGGTGCCGATGCTTGCCGTCGGAACAATCGTGAGCTCGTGATCGAGCCTGAGCGGCATGCTGGAATGCTCAGCGAGCCGCCGAGCTAGGACCACGGCCGTTCCAGCGCTCGCCTCGACCTGCAGCACCGCGAAATCGTCGCCGCCGATCCGCGCGACAATATCATCCTCGCGGACGAGCGCCCGGAGACGGTCGGCGAAGGCGCGCAGCAATTGATCGCCGGCAGCGTAACCGTAGCGCGCATTGATGCTCTTGAAACGCGCGACGTCGACATGGTGGACGGCGATGGCGCCGGCACCGCAGAGCCGCGCGTTGAGTTCCCTGGTGAAACTGTGCTGATTGAGAAGGCCGGTGAGCGGATCGAGGCCGGGATCGGTCGTCGGCGCGACACTCACGGGCGTTACCACCTGGAGACGCCGGCCCCGAACGAGCTCGCGAAGCCTCCGGCGTTCCGCGACGACGACAGCAGCGATCGCGAGAAGCAGGAGCACGCACGTCACGGGTGCGATGATCCGAAAGCCCTCGCGAAACGTCGCCGACTGCGCGCGGGCCATTTCGTGCGCCGCCACACTGGCGATACCAACGGTCGCCTGCGCCTCGATCAACTTCGCGCGCGCTTCGGCGTAGGCCTCCGGCGTGCTGGCGACGGCCGGCAGCATCCGGGCCAGCTCCTCGAGCCCGGTCTCGACGTCGACGACCCAATCGGTCGACGTTGACGCTCCACGACGCTCCAAACCCCGACGAAGCGCGCGGACTTCGGCGATGACGCTAGCGATCGCGACCTCACCAGGTGCGCCCTCGTCCAGCAGCCAGACCTGGTCGATAGCGATTTCGGCGGCGTCGAGACGGGCAGCCAAGACGACCAGCGCGTCGAGCGTTGCCGGGTCGACGGCCTCGCCGACACGCGTCGCTTCCTTGATCCACCAGAGTTGGGCGAGCATCGCCAGCACGACCGCGACACCGCCGAAACCAAGCAGCAAGTGCTGTGCTAGCGAGCCTCTACCGAACAATCGGAAATCTCCAGCGTCGCGCGTCAATAAGTCCACCGATGATATATTGACGGTGCCCGCAGATCATCATTCCCGGCTGCGACATAAGTGACCGCCTGGGCCTAGTCGTCGGCGACGAGGAGGAGATCCTCCGGATGGACGCCGACGCGGCAGGCGGTGCCCGCTTCCGGGTCGCCGCGGTCGACCCGGTTCACGTTGTAACGACTTACCTGCAACCGCGTGCCGTCGGCGAGCCGGACGAACACGAAGCTCAAATCGCCGTAGTAGGCGATCTGCTCGATGGTCGCGTCCACCATGACCTCGCCTTCAACCGGCGGCACCGAAAAATCGAGGCGCAGTTTCTCCGGCCGGACGATCAGCACGCCATCGCTCACGGTCGCGGCGGCCCTGCTGACCTCGAGCTCGCCCATGAGGCGGTGGCGGACCCGCGCCTTGTCGCCATCGAGCGCGAGCACCTCAGCCTCCAGCGTGTTCATCGTGCCGATGAAGTCGGCGACGAACCGGTGCGTCGGGTTCTCGTAGAGTGTGCGTGGATCGGCCACCTGCAGCACGCGCCCCTGGTCCATCACGGCGATCCGATCGGCCATAGACAGCGCCTCTTCCTGGTCATGGGTCACCATCACGAACGTGATGCCGACCTCATGCTGCAGGCGGACCAGCTCGAGCTGCATGTCCTCGCGCAGCTTCTTGTCCAAAGCCGACAAGGGCTCGTCGAGCAGCAGCACCTTCGGCCGCTTGACCAGTGCCCTGGCGAGCGCAACCCGCTGGCGCTGCCCGCCGGAGAGCTGGTCGGGCAGCCGGTCGGCCAGCGCCTCGAGCTTGACCATCGCCAGCGCCTGGTCGGTCCGCGCGCGCCGCTCCGCATCGCCCACGCCGTCCACCTTGAGCCCGTAGGCGACGTTGTCGCGAACCCGCATGTGCGGGAAAACCGCGTAGGACTGAAAGACCATGTTCACCGGGCGCCGGTTCGGCGGCACCCGGGTCATGTCGTCGCCGTCGATAGTGATCCGGCCGCGGCTCGGGAGCTCGAAGCCGGCGAGCATGCGCAACAGCGTGGTCTTGCCGCAGCCCGACGGTCCGAGGAGCGCGAAGAACTCGTTGCGTTCGATCGCCAGCGACACCCGCTCGACGGCAGCGAACGTGCCGAAACGCTTGCTGACGTCATCGATGCGCACAACGGGGTCGGACAAGATCTCAGGCTCCGGTCTTGGACGGCGACTGCAGGCGCATGGCGATCACTGTGAGCACGACGGTCAGCAGGATCAGTACCGTCGACGCCGCGTTGACCTCGGGCGTCGCGCCGAACCGGACCATCGAATAGACCTTGACCGGAAAGGTCAGCGTGTCCGGCCCACTGGTGAAGAAGGTGATGACGAAGTCGTCGAGCGACAGGGTCATCGCCAGCAACGCGCCGGCGACCAGACCCGGCGCCATAAACGGCAGCGTGACCCACCGAAACGTCTGCCATTCCGAAGCGCCAAGGTCGCGCGAGGCCTCTTCCTGGGCTGGATCGAGGCCGACCAGCCGCGCGCGCACGACGATCGCGACGAACGGGAAGCTGAAGGCGACATGCCCGGCGATGATGTTGGCGAGGCTGAAGGGCCAAGGCAGATTCTGCGGCCAGCCGATCTCCGCGAAGAAGACCAGCAACGCCACGCCCATGCAGATCTCCGGCACGACGATGGGCAGCGTGTTGAGCGCCTCGACGCCAGCCTTACCCGGGAACCGGTAGCGATGGAGCGCCAGTGCCAGCAAGCCGCCGAGGACGACCGCGATCACCGTCGAGACCAGCGCGATGACCAGGCTGTTGGCGAAGGCCTCCAACAGTGACAGGTTGTTTGCCGCCTTCTCATAGTACTCGAAGGTGAAACCACGCCAGACGATGTTGCGCCGGCTATCATTGAAGCTGAAGAGGATCAGAATGATAATCGGCGCGTAGAGGAACAGAAACGTCGCCGCCAACCACAGGCGGAGCCACCAGCGTCGTGTATAGTCCAATGGGCCGGGCGGCGCCCCCCAGCTAAGCACGAGCGCGCTCGCGGCTGGCGAACCACGCCCGCAGCAAGAGCAGCGCGAAGGTCACGTAGAGCAACAGGAATGACATGGCCGCGCCGAGCGGCCAGTTGTTGGCGCTTTTGAATTGCCGCTCGACGACATTGCCGAGCAAGAGGCTGTCTGGACCGCCAAGTAGATCGGAGATGAGAAACGTCCCCATCGCCGGGATGAAGACCAGGAGCAGGCCCGAGACGATGCCCGGTCGCGCCAACGGCACCACAACCTGCGCGAACGTGCGGAGCTGGCTCGCCCCGAGGTCCAGGCTCGCCTCGAGAAGTGAGCGGTCCAGCCGCTCGAGCGAGGCGTAGAGCGGTAAAACCATGAACGGCAGATAGACGTAGACGATGCCGAAGACGACGGCGGTGTTGTTGTAGAGTAGGTTGAGGCCCTGGAACTCTGTGCCGAGGAGGCCGGCCAGCCCGACCGGCGTGAGCAGCAGGTGCGTCGCCTCCCAAAGGCCTTCGAGCGTCCAGTTAAGATAGCCGTTGCCGCGCAGGACCGCGATCATCGCATAGGTGCGAATGAGCATGTTGGTCCAGAATGGCAGGATGACCAGAACCAGCAGCAGGGGCTTCCAACGCGCCGGCGCGAAGGTGATGGCGAAGGCAACGGGAAAAGCGACGACCAGCACGATCGCCGTGGCGATCGCCGCGATCGCGATCGATTTGACGAACAGGCCGAGATAGATCGGATCGAGCGCCGCCCAGTAGTTGGCGAGCGTCCAAGTATAGGCGATGTCGACCGGCCCGGTCCGCTCGCCGAAGCTCATCACCCAAATGAAGCCGAGCGGCACCAAGAAGAAGGCGAGCAGCCAAAGACAGGCGGGCGCGACCAGAACGAAAAAGGCGACCGGGTGGTCGCGCCATGCCCGCACGATCGTCGGCTCCGGGCCTCAGGCGGCCAGAACGCGGGTCATGGCGTCATCGCGACGCTGGGTGACCTCCTCCCCCTGGTACATCGAGTACTCGCAACGAGCGAGCACCTCGTCGGAGGGGAAGATCGACGGGTCGTTGCGGATGTCCTCGGCGAGCAGCGCCTTTGCCGCGGTGTTTGGGGTCGGGTAGAGTACCCACTCGGCGATGCGCGCCTTCACCTCCGGCTGGAGGATGTGGCTGATGAACGCGTGCGCCTCCTCCGGATGCGGCGCGCCCGTCGGGATGCACATGCAGTCTTCCCAGATCTGCGATCCTTCTTCCGGCACCACATAGGCGAGGTCGTCGTCCTCTTCCATCACCTGCAGAATATCGCCGTTGTATTCGAGACAGACGTCGACCTCGTCGGCCAGCAGCAGGTCTTGAGCAGTGTCCGGCGCGAATTGCTTGACCCGCGGCTTGGCGGCGATGAGCAGATCGACGGCCGCCTCGATCGCCGCGTCGTCGGTCGTGTTGAGGGAGTGACCCAGATACTTGAGCGCCGCCTCTAGCGAATCGTTGCTGGCCAGCAGCGCGATGCGGCCGGCATGGTCCTCGTCCGAGAACAACGCCCCCCAGCTCGTCGGCCGGGCGACCGAGCCGCGGTAGCCGATGCCGAGCGTGCCCCAGAAGTAGGGGACGCTGAAACGCCGACCCGGGTCGTGCGGTGGATCGCGGAACGCCTCGCCAAGGTTGTCGAGGCCGTCGAGCCGGTTCTGGTCGAGCGGCTCAAGCATCTCCGCCGCGATCATCCGCGCCACCCAATCGTTCGACGGGAAGATCAGATCGTAGCCCGGATTCCCAGCACGGAGCTTGGCAAAGAGCTCGTCGTTCGAGCCGAACAACTCATACTGAACCCGAACACCGCTGGCCTGCTCAAACTCCGGGATCGTCGCCTCGTCGATGTAGCTGTCCCAGTTGAAGATGACGAGCTCACGAGCCTGCGCACGCGCCGAGCGCGACAGCTGGGGCGCTACGGCGGCGACCGCGAGGCTTGAGCTCAAGAGCCGACGGCGCGTGAAGATACGGGACGGCAGGGTGGTCATCGACGGCACTCCCATGGCTAAGAGTGTCGGGAGGCGGCAACGCTCCGAGCGACCGCCGCCCTTCTAATGGCGGACCGTAGAATTGCAAGGTGACACCATGATGAGTACGGCCGCTTGCTGAACGTTTGGGACGCGCCGTGGCCCGCCCTTGCCACGCTGATCAGCGATGAGCGGGTCCGCCTCGCGCTTACCGGCCTGCTCGGCCTCGTCCTCGGCTGCTGGCTGGGTGCCGCCGTCACGCGGCTGCGCCGGCGCGAGGTGCGCGACGTCGCCCGAGAGCTTCTCGATGCGAGCGAGGATCGTCATCGGATGGCGGCGGAAGCCATGCTCGAGCGCGTCCGCGCAAGCATGGGCGAGCTGTCGATGGAGGCCCTAGCACGCACAAGCGATCGGCTCTTGGACCTGGCCGATGCCCGGCTCGGTGCCGAGCGCGAGCGGAACGCGGCGACGCTGGAGCACAAGAAGGGCTTGATCGACCAGGAGCTCGACCGTATCGGCCTGGAGCTGGAGCGGATGCGCACACTCGTCACGGGGTTGGAGCGCGAGCGCGCCCGGGGCCTCGGCGCGATGGGCGAGCGGCTCGACGCCACGGCCCGCGCCACCGCCGATCTCGCTCGCACGACCCAGTCCCTGACCGAGGCCCTGAAAAGCGCGCCGCGTCGCGGCCAATGGGGCGAGCGGCTCGCCGACGACCTGCTGCGCCGCGCCGGCCTCGTCGAGGGTGTCTCCTACCTCCGGCAGCAGACCCTGGCCGGCGGCGGGCGACCCGATTTCACCTTCCTCCTGCCGCCCGACGCGCGTCTGCACATGGACGTCAAGTTCCCGCTGGACAACTACCTTCGCTATGTCGGGGCGCCCGATGGGCCGGAGCGCACCCGCTACGAGCGCGCGTTCCTCCAAGATGTCCGTGCGAAGGTCAGGGAGCTGGCTCGGCGCGACTACCGCGACGGCGAAGGCAGCCTCGACCACGTTCTGATGTTCATCCCGAATGAAGCCTTAGCGGGCTTCGTCTTCGAGCGCAGGCCGGAGCTGGTCGACGAGGCCCTCGCCGACAAGGTGCTGCCGTGTGCGCCGGCTTCGCTGATCGCCGTGCTCGCGATCGTGCGCCAGGCGGTGGATAGCTTCCGCTTGGTCGAGGCGGCGGACGAGCTGGTTGGCGATATGGCGGCGTTTCGCGATCAGTGGGCGTCGTTCAAGGCGGATCTCGTCGTGCTCGGCCGCCGTCTTGAGGATGCGCAGGCCGTCTTTGAACGCCTGACCGGGCCGCGCACGCGAGCCCTGGAACGCCCTTTGGAGCGCCTTGCGCTGCGTGCCGCCGAAGGCTCAAGGATCGGGCGTGACGGCCTCGGCGAGCCCTCGGACGACGGTTGAGGCCGCCGCGGTATCGCTTGGGGCAATGACGACGATTCGCCAGCCGTCGCCGCTCACGCCGTACGCCTCCAGGCCGGTGGCCAGCTCGGGACCACTGATGCGGATCTCATTGCCGCGCGCTGCACCGCTTGACGGCAGGACGTGAATGCTCGCCACGCCGAGCTCGGTGGTGAGCGCAAGTCCACCGACGCGCCCGCCGCCGTAGTAAATGAGAAACGTTCCCTGAAGCAGGTTCTCCGGCGGCACTGCACCGGGCGGCAGCGTCCGGACGCCCCGCTCCTCCAGCCAGGCAGTAGCATAGTCTACGTCGTCGGTGATCAGGTCGAGCCGGCCGCCCCCGGCAAGCCCCGTTGCCACCTCGAGCAGCCCCTGGCTCACCCCCGCGGGCCCAACGACCGCCCCCGCCCTCAAGAAGCCCACCCCGG
>CAYUKE010000015.1:0-19656 GCA_964445185.1 uncultured Geminicoccaceae bacterium | reverse complement strand
CGGACGTACTCCCGCCAGCCGATGATCTGGCGGATGAAGCCCTCGACGGCGTTGAGCGGCGCTCGGCCCTGTTCGTAGGCCCGCGCCGCCGCCTGGCAGACCTCCAGCGGCAGCAGCAACCCGCAATTCAGATACTGCGACAGCGCCGAGTGGAAGAGCCAGTCCTCGCCGTCGACCATGGCGTCCTGATAGTCGCCGAAGCTCGGCAGCGCCTGATCGATGAAACAATCGAGCGCCTGGAGCGCCTGCTCGCGGGTCACCGCGAACCAGAAGGGGTCCAGCTCGCCGAAGTGATCGCCGAAGCGCGCGGCGACCAGGTCGAGGACCTCGCGGGTCATTGCGTCCGGCGCGAAGCGGGCCGGGCCGGGGCCCGTGAGGCCCGGCGGCGGTGCTTTGCGGTTGTCGCGATCGAAGTTCCACTGCCCGCCCTCGGGCTCGCCCGCCGCGTCGACCAGCAGGCCCGTGACCTTGCGCATTTCCCGGTAGAAGTACTCCATGCGCAGCTGCTTGCGCCCGGCAGCCCAGCGCTCGAAGTCGGCATGCGCGCAGACGAACCGGTCGTCCTCGCGGATATCGACGGCAAGGCCCAACGCGTCGGCCCAGCCACGCATCATCTCGGCGACGCGATGCTCACCGGGCTCGGTGACGACGATGCGCGACGGCCGGTGCCGGGCAATGGCGCGGCGCACCTCGGCCGTGAACGACCCTTCGTTAGCGTCATCGTCGAGCCGGACATAGTCGACCTGCACGCCACGGCGCCGCAGCTCGTCGGCGAAGTGGCGCATCGCGCTGAACAGAAAGGCGATCTTCTTCTTGTGGTGACGAACGTACGTCGCCTCGTCGACGACCTCCACCATGAGCACGACGTCTCGGTCGCGATCGAGGTCGGCGAGACTGGCGAGGGTCGTCGAGAGCTGGTCGCCGAGGACGAGACGCAGGCTGGCCGTCACGACGCCACGGCTTGCGGCAACGAGGCGACGTCGCTCTCCGGCCGGCGCCGGTACGTGAAGCGGCTGCCGCTCAGCTCGAAGGCCAGCGTCGTCCAGCCGTCCGGCCCGTACCAGAGGTCGAGGCTGAGATCCCCTTCCTTGCGGAAGTGGCGGCAGAGGACCGTTCGGCCATCGTACTCGATCGGAGCCTCGCCGAGGTCGGTGACCTCGCTGTTGAGCACGCGACCGTGCTGACTGTCGATCCAGGCGCTCGCCGCGATCGACGTCGGCTGCCAATAGGTGGTCGGCACCAAATCGCCGGCCACGCGCAGCCGGCCGTCGGCGCCGTGAATCACCAGCTCGTCGCCCTCGCGGTGGACGTCGACCGAGAGCTTCTTGCCGTTGTCGTCCGTGCGGCTCGACATCTGCACGAGCTGGCCGCCCTCGTAGATCTCGTGATTGCGGTGGCGGTACCGGTAGACGGTGATGAACGCGAACTTCACGTCGAGGTCGATCGCGATGTCGGTCTCGAGCCGATCGCCGACCTGGCGGAACAGGATCTCATGCGAGCCGATGTAGCCGTCATTGCGGTAGACATCGAACAGGAGACGACCATCGGCCGCCGCAGCGGGCCGGCCGGCCAATGTCAAGCCAGCGGCGCCGGCAATCATCGCGTGTCTGCGGGTCAAGTGCATGTTCCGATCCGTCCTGAAGCTATCCGGGCTACGAGCGGCACGACGCCGCGGATCATCGAAACTCATCGGTTCCCTCGTGGCGGCGGACGGAGAAAGGCAAAGTCGCAGCCCGCATCGGCCTGGAGGATCTGCTCCGCGTACAGCCGGGCGTAGCCGCGCTCGGGCGTCGCCATCGGCCGGAGCCCGGCGCGCCTTCGGTCCAGCTCGACCGCGTCGACGAGCAGATCGAGGCGGTGCTCACGAACGCTCAAACGAATGCGATCGCCGGTCCGAACCAGCGCGAGCGGGCCGCCCGACGCCGCATCCGGCGAGACGTGCAGCACGACCGCGCCGTAGGCCGTCCCGCTCATCCTCGCGTCGGAAATCCGAATCATATCGGTGACGCCGACCCGGGCGAGCTTCTTCGGGATCGGGAGGTAGCCGGCCTCGGGCATCGCCGCCGGGCTGGCGGGCCCCGCATATTGCAGGACGAGAACATCGTCCGCGGCAACGTCCAGGTCCGGATCATCGATCCGCGCTGCGAGGTCCTCGAGCGAGGTGAAAACGACCGCACGCCCCTCGTGCTCCAGGAGACGCCTATCCGCGGCGGCGCGCTTCACGATCGCGCCCTGGGGAGCCAGCGAGCCGAAGACGGCGACCAGACCGCCCTCGGCATCGACCGGCGCGTCGCGGCTTCGGATCACGGCGCGGTCGACGAACGCCCCCGCCTCTGCGTCGAGCCGCTCCCCGAGCGTCTCCCCGGTCACCGTCGCCGCGTCGAGATCGAGGAACGGGCGCAGCTCCCGCAACACCGCGCCGAGCCCGCCGGCGCGAAAAAAGTCCTCCATGTAGTGCGCGCCGGTGGGCTTGAGGTCGACGAGCACCGGGATCGTTGCGCTCAGCTCGTTCAGGCGTTGAAGCGAGAGCGACAGGCCGAGCCTGCCGGCGATCGCGTTGAGGTGCAGCACGGCGTTGGTCGACCCGCCGAGCGCCAGCAGCACGCGCAACGCGTTGTCGACATGCGCCGCGGTGACGAGGCGCTGTGGCGTCCGATCGGAGCCGGCAAGCGCGACGGCGAGCGCACCACTCGCCTCAGCCGCACGCAGACGGTCAGCGTGGACCGCGGGAATGGCCGCGGTGCCCGGAAGCGCAAGGCCAAGGGCCTCGGTGATGCAAGCCATGGTCGAGGCCGTACCCATAACGGCGCAGGTGCCGGCGGTAACAGCAAGGTTCGCCTCGACCCGAGCCACCGCCGCGGCGTCGATCTCGCCCGCGCGAAACCGCGCCCAGAAGCGCCGACAGTCGGTGCAGGCGCCGAGGCGCTCGCCGTCGAGCGAGCCCGTCAGCATCGGCCCGCCGAGCAGCATCACGGCTGGCTTGTCGGCCGAGATTGCGCCCATGAGCTGCGCCGGCACGGTCTTGTCGCAGCCGCCCATGAGAACGACGGCGTCCATCGGCTGGGCGCGGATCATCTCCTCCGTGTCCATCGCCATCAGGTTCCGGAACTTCAGCGTCGTCGGGGCCGTGAAGCTCTCGCCGAGGGAAATGGTGGGAAAGGCCAGCGGCAGACCACCCGCCGCGAGGACGCCGCGCTTCACCGCGGCCAGTAGCTCGGGGAAGTGGCGATGGCAGGAGTTGAAGTCCGAGCCGGTGTCGGCGATGCCGACCACCGGCCTCGCCAGCATCGACCGTGAATAGCCCATCGACGCCGCGAACGAACGGCGGAGGTAAGCCGCGAAATCGGGATCGCCGTAAGCCACGAGCCCGCCGCGCAGCCCTAGCGTCACGCCTTCCTCCCCCGCCGCCTACGCGGCTTCAGAGGCTCAAGCCGGGCGATGACAGACAGCCTCGAGGTGGTGGCCGTCCGGATCGATGATAAAGGCGGCGTAGTAGTGCGGATGGTAGTCCGAGCGCACGCCGGGCGCGCCATTGTCGGTGCCGCCGGCGGCGAGACCGGCGGCGTGAAAGGCGTCGACGGCGGCGCGGTCCGGGGCGCGGAAGGCAACGTGCTGACCGATGTTCGGCGCGACTGCCGCCGGCGGCTTGGCCGCACCGATCCAGAAGCCGGGCTCGGCCGGGTCGTCACCGTAGCCGGCGGCGACGTAATCCGCCTCGTCGTGCTCCATCTCGCACCTGTGCCCGAGGGGTGCCAGGACGGCGTCGTAGAAAGCTCGGGCGCGACCGTAGTCGCTGACCGCGATCGATAGGTGGTCGAACATTGCGGCCTCCTCGCGCGCTGGGGACGGCGACCTTCAGGGCAGCGGGATGTCGTTCACGCGATGCGGAACATGATAGCCGCGCTGCACGGCCGGACGCCCGGCCAGCTCGACATACCAGCGTTTGACGTTGGGCACCGCGTCGAGGTCGATCTGATGCCATTCGAACCGCGAGATCCAGGGCCAGATAGCGATGTCGGCGATCGAGTAGTCGCCCGCTACGTAGGGAACTTCGGCAAGACGACGGTTCAGGACTCCGTAGAGCCGATGCGCCTCCTTGAGAAAACGCTCCTCGGCATAGGGCGCCTTGCCGGGATTGAAGCGGACGAAGTGGTGGACCTGGCCGAGGAACGGCCCGACCCCGCCCATCTGCCACATCAACCATTCGAGCACGGCGCAACGATCGGGGCCAGCCGACGGCAGCAACCGCTCAGTCCGCTCCGCCAGGTAGAGAAGGATGGCGCCCGACTCCATCAGGCGCAGCCCCGCCTCGTGATCGACGATCGCCGGGATCTTGTTGTTCGGCGAGATCGCGAGAAAGGCAGGATCGAACTGGTCATCCTTGCCGATGTCGATCGGCTTGACCGTGTAGGGAAGGCCCAGCTCTTCCAACAAGATGGAGACCTTGCGGCCGTTGGGCGTCGCCCACGTGTAGAGATCGATCATCTGGTGCCCACCCCTTTGGAGCGCGATTTCTAACACTATGGTGGCACGCTTGACATATGGTCCAGCGCAGACGACACGTTTCGCAGTGCAGCATGTGCAGTGCAGCAAATGGAGGATCGGACCGTGAGTGTGCAACGTGTCGGGATCATCGGCGCAGGAACCATGGGATCGGGGATCGCAATCGCGAGCGCGGCCCACGGCTGCGACATCAAGCTGGTCGACGCGTCCAGCGACGCCATCGCACGCGCAAGGAAAACCGCCGAGACTTTCTACGGCCGCAATGTCGAGAAGGGCCGCATGAGCGCCGACGACGCGGCCGCCGCGATTGCCCGGATCGGCGGTGCGTCGAGCCTGCAGGAGCTCGGCGATCGCGACCTCGTCATTGAGGCGGTTTTCGAGGACTTCGATCTCAAGGCGAAGGTGTTCGGCGAGCTGAGCGGCGTCGTCGATGCGGCTTGCGTTGTCGCCACCAACACGAGCTGCCTCCGGGTGAGCGACCTGCAAGCGAGCATGACAACGCCGGAGCGCTTCCTCGGCCTCCACTACTTCAGCCCGGCGCAGATCAATCCTATCGTCGAGGTCGTCCGCGGCGCTAAGACGAACCAAGAGGTGTTCGATCAGGCGATGGACTTCTGCCGCGCGACCGGTAAGGATCCTCTGCCCTGTAACGATCAGTATGGCTTCGCGATCAATCGCTTCTTCTGCCCCTACACCAATGAGGCCGCGCGTGTCCTCGACGAGGGACTCGGCACTCCGGCGGAGATCGACTTGATCGCAAAGGAGGCGCTTGGTGCGGCAGCCGGACCGTTCTTCGTGATGAACATCATCAAGCCGCGCATCAACCTCCATGCCATTCGCAACCTTGGCCCGCTCGGGGACTTCTATGCGCCGGCAGCGTCCATGAAGGAAGTGGGCGACGCCGACCAGAGCTGGGAGATCGGCGCGGCTGGCGAGGTGCCGGCGGATCGCGCCGCGATGATCACCGACAGGCTTCGCCTGGGTGCCTTCCTACCTACCCTGCAGGAACTGGACGAACAGCTCGCCACCCCCGCGGTGATCGACCATGGCGCGCGCGAAGCCCTTAAGCTGGCGAAGGCGCCTTGCGCGCTGATGGACAGTCTTGGGCGGGATGAGGTTGCGCGCATCCTCGAACCTGCGCTCTCGCGCTATGGCATCGACGCGCCGGCCTCGCTCGCGCGCGTCGGGCAACTGGCGGCGTAATCGTTGACGGCGGCGGCGCGGATCAGCGGTCTCTTCGTCTACCCGCTGAAAGGCGGCGCCGCCGTGCCGCTCGCCGAGGCGACCATTACCCGACGCGGCCTCGCTTTCGATCGCCGCTGGGCCGCGGCGACGCCTACCGGCCGCGTTCTGACCCAGCGAGAAACACCGCGATTGGCGAAGATCCACGCATGGATCGACGCGCATGGCCAGCTCGGCTTCATGATCGCGGGCGAGCGCTTCGCCGCGCCCGAGCCAGGCAGTGGGACGAGACGGCCAGCCCGCGTCTGGCAAGATGACGTGGAGGTCGAGGCCTATAGTGGTGCGCTGGACGAGGCGCTGAGCCACCAGCTTGGCCAGGAAGCGATCCTGGTCCATTTCCCGGACGACCAGCACCGCGCCTGCGATCCTCAAGTTGCGCGCGACGCCGAGACCGGCTTCGCCGACGGCTACCCCATCCTGGTGACGAACGAAGCGACGCTCGTCTGGCTCGATGAAAAGCTCATGGAGCTTGGCGGCTGGCCGGTGCCGATGAGCCGATTTCGGCCGAACATCGTTCTCGATGGCGCCGCGGCGAACGCCGAGGATGAGCATGAGCGGCTTGAATTCGAGAACGGCGCCGTGCTGGACCTCGTGAAGCCCTGCGATCGATGCATCGTGACGACGATCGATCAGGAAACCGGCGAGCCAGACGGTGACCAGCCGCTGGCGGCACTCCGGCGTCTTCGCCGCCATCCCATCTTACGACAGCCGGTCTTCGGGCAAAACGCCGTGCCACGCTTGGCCGACGGCGCAAGCACCCGCGTCCACGTCGGCCATAAGGTCACGCTGAGCGGCTCCGCCCAGATCTGAAGCGAGGCCCCGGACGCGACACCCCAACGCGTGTGTCGCAGCAGAATTCTCGCCCAATGCGCTATCGCCTAGGCGCACAATCCTCGCCATATTGCGGCCAGCATGCGTTGATGGGGGGAGACGCGGGACGTGCTGCAGGAGGCTGCGCGGCCCTATTCGGTCGACACGTTCGCGGCGGGGCTGGAGCTGAGCCTCGTCGTGCCCACGCGCGACGAGGCCGAGAACGTGGGCGAGCTCGTGCGTCGGCTCGATCTGGCGCTCGCAGGCCATGTCTGGGAGGTCGTCTTCGTCGACGACGACAGCAGCGACGGCACGGCGGCGCTGGTCCGCGATATGGCCACGCACGACCGCCGCGTCCGCTTGATCCACCGCCTCAACCGCCGCGGACTGAGCAGCGCCTGCATCGAAGGGATGCTTGCATCCGCGGCACCGTGCATCGCGATCCTCGACGCCGACCTGCAGCACGACGAACGCGCACTGCCGCGCATGCTGGCAATGCTCCGAGCCGAGGGGGCGGACCTCGTCGTCGGCTCGCGCTACGCCGCGGGCGGCGGCACCGGGGATTGGCACCAGCGGCGGGTTCTCCTTTCGCACGCGGCGACGCGGGCGCAGCGGCTCGTCATCGGCAGCACCGTCACCGATCCGATGAGCGGCTTCTTCGTCATCCGCCGTGACGTCGTCGACGAGGTGGTTCGCGATCTCTCCGGGCTCGGCTTCAAGATCCTGCTCGACATCCTGGCGACTTCGCGGCGACCGCTGCGGGTGCGCGAGGTCGCGTACGAGTTCCGCGCCCGCCAGGCCGGCGCCAGCAAGTTCGACGAGGCGGCGCTGGTCGATTTCGGAATGTTGCTGCTCGACAAGAGTATCGGCCGCTGGGTGCCGGTTCGGTTCATGCTTTTCGCGGCAATCGGCACGGTCGGCCTCGGCGTGCACATGGTCGTCCTGTTCGCGAGCCACGCGGTGGCCGGACTCAGCTTCGCGGTCGCCCAGGCGAGTGCGACGCTGGTCGCGATGACCGCCAACTTTCTTCTCAACAACCTGATCACCTATCGCGATCGACGCCTGCGTGGCTGGGGCCTCGTCCGCGGCTGGGCAAGCTTCGTGCTCGCGTGCTCGATCGGCGCCGCAGCCAATGTTGGCGTCGCCGTTTATGCCTACGACCACCTCGTCGCCGACCGATCGCTCGGCTGGGTTTGGTCGGGCCTCGCTGGGGTCGCGGTCGGCGCCGTTTGGAACTACGCAGTGACAGCCGTCTACACGTGGGGTCGACGTTGAGCCACGACTGTTAGCGGTGGAGGCACGAGTAGCGGGCGATCAGGCGCCGCGTCTCGCCCGGCACGTGGCGGTCACCTTCGGCATTCGCCGTCGCGACCTCGCAGGGAAGCCAGAAGTAGCCGGTGCGTGGATCGACGACCAAGCGCGACGGGCGGAAGTCCGGCGCCACCAGCGCCGAAAGGAAGGGCGTCGTCGAGTTCCAGGCGAGCCGATCAAGATCGGGCGAAATCCGCCGGGCCGAGACGAAGGCGGGATCGCCTAAACCCGGATCAGTGGCTGCCCCGGTCGCAAGCGACTCGACGGCCTCGAGGTAATCGCGCCACGCGGTTACGAACTTCGCGGTCTCGACGACATGGACGAGGCCGATCAAGACGAACGCGGCGGCTGCGGCGCGCAAGACACCCGCTCGGGCGAGCCAGGCGCGCACGTCGCGTGGGTCTGGCAAGGGGATGAGGCTTGCCCCGCTCGCAGCGATGACCTGGCCGGCGGCGAGCACGCCAAGGACGGGGGGCACCAACAAGATCGCCGTGCGCGCGGCGTAGCGATCGGTCGCGTGCAACGTCGCGTCGAACGCCAGCCAGTAGACCCCGAGCGACACGACGACGACGAGCGCTGCAGTCGTCGCGGCCGCCTGCGGCCAACGCGTGCGCAGCGTCACGAAAAGTGCCGCGAACGCGGCGAGCGCCGCGCCCAGCAATTGCATGACCGGCGTCGCCAGGTTGGCCGGATCGACGAAGTCGAACGCGTTCCCCACCAGCACCTCGGCGATGTACGGGTGCGGCGGAAACGCAAGACGCATGGCGGTCCACGCCGACATGGCGACGGCGAAGGCGAAGGCACTCGCGCGCAGGTTCGGGCCCGGCGGGCGACGGAGCACGAGCGTCGCCAGCATTGCCACCGCGAGCGGAACGCCACCCTCATGGCTCAAGATCAGCGTCGCGAGCCCGAGGGTCCGCTTGACCAGCACCATCGGGCCTACCGCCTCGTCCAAGACGATCGCGAGCGTCGGCCAGAAGGCCGCGTGCGTCATCCACATCTCACTCGGATAGGCAAGCACCAACGGACAGAGGAGCGCGGTAGAAGCTCCCGCCCAAACAAAGACGACGCGGCCCACGGTCCGATCGAGGACGTAGGTGAGCGCGAGGCTGGTCAGCGGCGCCGCCGCGTGCAGCGTGCCGTAGAGCCGTATGCCGGCCGGCACATCGCCGGTTCGTTCGATCAGCGCTTCGGCCGGAACGAACGTCAGCAGGTAGCCGACGACGCGCGCGGAGATGTTGCTCCAGTGGAACGCCCAAGCGTCTTGGACGGCGACAGCGTAACTGAAGATCGAGCCATCGGCGAACAAATGCAGATCGAAGGTGCGCCAGAGCACAATGAAGGCCGTGCTCCAGGCGATGGCTGCAGCGACGACAAGACGGCGAAGCAGCGCCACGTCGCAAGCGACGCTGCCGGCGCCCGACCGGTCCGAGCTGGGGCCAGGCGGCGCATGGACGATCAACGGCTGAGACTCGCCCGCGGTGAGGGTGTGCTCACCATGTCAACGGTACAGCTCGCACGACAAGGCTCGCCCCAGCAACCGCGCCGCCGGCCGCCCCGTCCTTACGACGAGGCGGCTGTCGTCGGCGCCGCGTGAGCTCACCCAGCGAGCTTCTTCATTTCGTCCAGATTGGTGATGACGCAGCGGGTCATGACGTGCATGGCGTCGGCTTGTGCCTTGGCGACGATGTCGACAAGCTCGCGTGCGTCCGACACCACCTGCGCGTAGGCGGCCTTCATCAGATCGACGTTGGCGCTGACGTCGACCTCAGCTGGCGTCGTCTTCAGCAACGCCTCGCTCTGCTTCGCAAGATCGTTCATGCGCGATTGAAAGATTTCCGACTGGCGCTGGCCGAACGTGCGCGCGCCATCGGCGAGGATCTGCGAAGCGCTGCTCATCGCCTCGACATTGCGCCGCTGCGCGGCGACCAACGCCTCGGTGTCGATCGGAGTCATCGACGGCAGCTTCGGCAACTGCGGCAGCTCGAACTTGGGCATCTCGGACGCCGGCATCTCGACGGGTGTCTCAGACATCGGAGGCTCCTCCTCAAAAGCGTTTGCTGCACTGCAACATAAGATTCTGCGAACTCCGCTTCAAGGCGGGAATTGCTGCATTGCACAAAAGGCGGCGCCGCGGGCTTTCGGTGCCTCTGTTCTCGACGTGACCGCGCGCGAGGCCGCCAGCTGACCTTGACCTGCGCCGGGCGGTTGGCGTAAGCGACCAATTCTCGCGCGGGGCGGCGCCCGAAGGAGCCGCCGCGTTCAGCCTATGGAAGGAACGGCTATCATGGCGCGTCGGTGCATCGTGACCGGCAAAGGCGTGCTCGTCGGCAACAACGTCAGCCACGCCAACAACAAGACCAAGCGGCGCTACCTGCCGAATCTGCAGAGCCGCCGAATCTACAGCGAAGGTCTCGGTGAGACGGTGCGGCTGCGCCTGGCGAGCGCCACCCTGCGGACGATCGACAAGCACGGCGGCCTCGACGGCTTTCTTCGGAACGCCAAGGACCGCGAGCTGCCGGCAATCCTCCGGCGCATGAAGAAGCGCTTAGAGGACAGGCATACGGACACGGCGGCCACTGCCACGGCCTGACGCGGACGATGCCCTATGTGCTCGTCGGCATCCCGTTCGCGGCAATGGTCGCGGTCGTCGTCGTCTCTAACATCCTGGTCCAGTATCCGGTCAACGACTGGCTGACTTGGGGCGCGTTCACCTATCCGATCGCGTTTCTCGTTACCGACTTGACCAATCGGCGGCTAGGCGCGGGCGTCGCCCGCAAGGTGGCGATAGCGGGCTTCGTCGTTGCCGTGATCCTATCCGTCTGGCTGGCGACGCCGCGGATCGCCATCGCTTCGGGAACAGCGTTCCTCACCGCGCAATTGCTCGACGTGACCCTGTTCAATCGTCTCCGCCACCAGCCGTGGTGGCAGGCGCCGATGGCGTCGTCCGTGGTCGCCTCAGTCTGGGACACGGCCGTCTTTTTCAGCCTCGCCTTCGCGTTCACGGGCTTGCCCTGGATCGGCTGGGCGCTGGGCGATCTCGCCGTCAAGTTGACGGTGGCGCTGCTGCTGCTGCTCCCCTTCCGCTGGTTGATGGGGCCGCGCCACGCACCCGCCTGAACCGCCATCTGGCCAGACATAGTGCAGCAGCAGCGTCCGCTGCAGGGCCGACATGTTGTCGTCGCTCACCAGCAGCATCTCGAGGTCGTCGCCTCGGCGCCGGACAGCGATACCCTCGAGATTGTCGATGCCGTCGAGAATGCCGAGGCGCGCGATCTCCCGGGGCACGACGAGAACCGCTTCGACGAGATCATCAAGGGTGATGCATGACACCCGCGCCTGCCAGCCGCCCATGAGGCTGAGCCGCCGCTCCAATACGATGATGCGATCGCCGTCCCGGTCAGCGCCAGTGGGCGCGTATCCGTCGGCGGCGCGATAGTGCGTCGTCTGGCCGCCCCGGGTCCGAGTTGGGTGACCGAGCGGCTCGCGGCCCTCCTGAAAGGTTAGCCAACCGTCGTCCGGAAGATCGGTCAGGGCTTCAAACCCTTGGTTCGTGGGCAGACCGAGCCATTCGAGGCTGAGATAGGACTGCACCGGCCCCGGGCTCGCCGTCGAGCCGGAGAAACGCATGACGTACGGCCGCTCCTCGACGCTAACGACGAGATTGCCGTCGCTCTCTGCCAGCCCCTCGAAGTCGTCACTCCAGCCGCCCGCCAGCTCGATCTCGTGCTCACGCCAGTCCGCCAAACCGGCCGCACGCCCTTGCGCGTCGCGGAGCAGCCTTGCGGCATAGAGGTGGCCGCGATCGCTGGCGAACGTGAGCACGTCGTCCGCTTGCCAGATTAATCCGGAAAGGCCGCCAACCCCCTGCCCGCGCGCGATCTCGAGGCGCGCCAAGCCTACGAGTTCGTCGCTGTTGGGCGGCGGTGTGCCGACGGTGACCGTGAGGCCCGGCTCGGCAGCCGAAAACTTCAACCCGAAAGCGAAGACGGCCGCCGCTAATAAAACTAAAGAGCTAGACGCGTGCATCCTGACGCCGTAGCTTCGCTGAAGGACGCGGGCAAGCGACCGCGGCCGCGAAAACGACGCTGGACCCTGCGACGCCCTTGTCGAGCTCGCTACACGTTCTGCTGTTGACCCTAGGCGGTGCCGCGCTCGCCGCTTCGCAAACCGCCGCGCACCTGCTCGCCCGTCACGCGACGACAACGCCGTTGCCGAGGCCGGCGGCCCTCCAGGCCGTCGTCGTCGTCCTCGCGTTCGGCCTCTCAAGCGCCATCGCCTCGGCGACGGTCGGTATAGCGCCAACGCCACCGCCGGCCATCGCCGCCGGCCTACTGCTGCTCCACTCGACCGCGGCGGTCGCCGTGATCGCGATCACGAGCAGCCGATCTTGGCGACATCCGCTGTTCGACCTCGGCGGCGATCGTCCGCTTGCCGCTGCACAGCGGGCCGCTCTGCTCCTCGCGGCGGTGGCGGGGGCCGCGTTGGCCATGGGCGTGGGCCGAATGCTAGGCCTGCCGGCGCCCGCGTTCGCGCCACTCGTCCTCGCCCTGGCCCTGCCGGCGACGTGGGCCGTCGGCGCGGCAATCCCGGTCCTCGCGACGGAGGTCGTGGTGACCACGCTCGCGCCGGGGCTACCTGCGGGCGCGACCAGCCTGAGCCTCGCCATGGCGGTCGTCGTTGCGCACAGCCTTTGGGTCGAGCATCGGCCGTGACGATCACGATGGATGGGAGCCTGTGGCTGGCGGCCGCTCTGCTTGCGCTGGTGGCGCTGGCCCTGGGCGGGCCAGGCGCCGATGCCGAGGCGACCTCGATCGGCCTGCTGCTACCCGCGGCCGGAGCCGCCCTCGCGCTCATGGCGTTCCTAGCGGGGGGTATTGCTGATCGGCCGATACTGGGGCTGTCGATGCCAGTCCTTGCCGGCTGGTGGGCGGCGACGGCCACCGCTTGGTCGCTGGTGCCGACCTTGGTCCTCGCCGCCGCCGCCGGCGCCGCGGCCGGCCTCGTGCTCGCAGCGCTGAGCACCGGGCCTGCCGCGCGGGCGGCGGCGCTCAGCCTGGCTGCGGCCGTCATCGCCGACATCGTCTCGGACCACTTCGTTGGCGAACCGCTACCCGGCTTCCCGGCGCCGACATCGGCCGTGTGGCCAGCGCTCATCGCCGCCGCCTGCCTCGCCTTCGGCTGGCGTGCCGAAGGCAGCTTGGCGGCCGCTTTGCTGCACAACGGCGGCGATCGTCGCGCGCGCGGCGCACTCGGCATGCACCTCTCGGAGCTCCTCGCGCTCGCCTGCGCTCTCGGCGGCATTGCCGGCGGGGTCGGCGGCGCCCTGCTGGCCGCCGCCGGCGCCGGACCCCCGGAGCTCGCGACGGGCCTCATCCTCGCCGCCGCCGCCTTCGCCGCCGGCGGCTCCATGGCCGGCACATTCGCACTCACGCTGGCCATCTGGGTCCTGCCAAAGGTCCGGCTCGGCACCGACGATCCAGCGCAGACGATCTCGCTATGGCTCGCCGCCGGCGCTGTGGCGGCAGCCGTTGCGACGAACTGGTACGAGCGACGCGGGGAGCGCGGCGATGGGTGAGCCGCTGCTCCGGTGCGAGGGCCTCGGCCTCAGTCGTGGCGGGGCAATTGATCTCGCAAGCGTTTCGTTCTCGGTCGAGCGCGGCAGTCTGACCGGGCTCGTCGGACCGGATCGCTGGGACAAGGACGCGCTCGCCGCCGTCTTGAGGGGCGACCGCAGGCCGACCCGAGGCACCGTGCGCCTCGCCGGCCGATCGATCACCGCGATGCCGCCTGCGCGCCGCGTCCGGCAGGGGCTCGCCTGGACGCTCACGCCCCCTGTGGAGCCGGCAGCGTCGACGCTGGCCAACGCGATCATCATCGCCGCAACGGCGACGCGGCGGCCATCGCCGCTGGACTTTCTGAGGCGGCGTCCGAGCCGGAGCGCCGTCGCCGCCGCGGCTGCGATCCTCGCCACCACCGGGCTTGCTGCTCGCTCCGGCTGTTGCCCGGGCTCGCTCGAAGCGGCGGAGCGCGCGCGCCTCGACGTCGCGCGAGCGCTCGCGGCGCGGCCCCACCTGCTCTTGGTGGACCGACTGACGAGCCTGGTGCCGCCCACCGACCGCGACGGCCTCGCGCTGCTCTTGCGCGACGTGGTCGCGAGCGGCACCACGGTTCTTTGGATCGAGGATGATGCGCTGCTCGCCGCCGATCACGCCGACCGGGTGGTGGCTCTGCATCACGGTCGGACGATTGCCGGAGGCCCCTGCACACCAGCCAATGACGAAGCAATCGAGCACGCCTTTCTGGGTGTCGCTCGTTGAGGTTCGACCTGCGCTCGCCGCCCGATGCCGGTACTCTCGTGTCGATCGTGCCCGGCCTGATCGACGACCCGGTCGAGGCAGTGTCTCCCGTCGCGGCGAAGGCCCGGGCGAGCGGGGCCGTCGTGACCGAGGTTCGCGTCGCTGCCAGCGGCGATACGGTGCCGCCGGCGATCCGACGCGGGCTCACGGAGCGCACGGCCGGCGAGCGTTTCCTTAAGCGGCTACCTGAGCTGGTCGGCCGGCTGCGCCGCCCCTGGTCGGAGCTTAGCCACGCCGAGCGCTACCTCACGAGCGTCGCCCACGCTCGCGTCTGCGGCGCCGATCTCGTCGTGCTCGAGCTGCCTTCCAGCCGGCTGCCCGGCCCGCGGGTCGTCAGCCTCGTCGCAGACCTCGTCGCCGACGGGCTCGCCGTCCTCTGGATCGAGCGCCGGATACGCCTGCTCGCGGCGTTCGATGCCGAGGCTTGGCTTGTTGACGACGGTGTGGCCGTCGGCCCCTTGCGGACCCTGGACCTCATGGAGGACCACCGCGCGCTGCGGCTCTGCTTCGGGAGCACGCTCGACCCGGTCTAGGCGCCTCGGCTAGGCGATCCACGCGCTTACCGGCGCCGCGGCCTCGTGCAACGGCTGCGTGACGACGTCGACGAGACTAGGCCCGCCACAGTCGAGCGCCGCGCCGAGCGCCCGTTGGAGGTCATCTGCGTCCTCGACCCGCCAGGCCTTGAGCCCGAAGGCCTCCGCCACCCGGGCATGATCGGTGCGCTGGAAGTCGACCGAGAAGAAGCGGCGGTCGAAAGCAGCGTTCTGGCCGGCCTTGATCCATCCGAAGGTCGCGTTGGAGAGAACGATCAGAGTAACCGGCGCGTTCAAGCGAACGAGCGTCTCCAGTTCGCCCGCGTTGAAGCCGAAGCTGCCGTCGCCCATCACAGCGACGCATTTTGCGTCCGGCCGGGCCGCCCAAGCGCCCAGCACCCCCGGCAGCGCGTAGCCCAGCGCTCCATGGGCGCGGTTGCTGATCAACCTGGCGTCGGGGTGTCGGAGCTCGAGATAGGCCGAAAGGTAGGGACATGGCGTCCCAGGATCGGCGACGACGATAGCGTCGGCGGGAAGCACGGCCGCGAGCTCCTTGACCACGCGCTCCGGGCGCAGCGGTCGGGCGGCGGAAGCGGCGAGCGCGTCAAAACGGGCGCGCTTACCTGCCCTCGCCGCGGCGACGCGGGCTGCAGCAGCGGCGCCGTCACGTTCGTCGGCAAGCCTGCGGCCCACTTCATCCACGAGCTGGTTGAGAGCCGCCGCCGCGTCGCCGACAAGCGTTTGCGCGACAGGATAGCTGGCGCCCATGACCGCCGGATCGACGTCGAGATGAATGAGGCGGACGCCGGGCTTCGGATGCTGCCAGCGCTCGGTCGTGACCGAGCCCAGCCGGCAGCCGACGGCCAGCACGAGATCGGCTTCGTCGATCACCACCCGCGTCTCCACGACGCCGCCGTTCGAGCCGACGACGCCGAGAGCGAGCGGATGGTCATCCAGCACGGCGCCCTTGCCGCTGATCGACGTCGCGACGACGGCGCCGAGGTGTTCCGCGAGGCGCGCAAGCGGCGCGCGCGCGCCGGCGATCACCGGTCCGCCGCCGCAAAGGATCAGCGGCGCGGCTGCCTCAACCAGGAGTGCCGCCGCCGCCTCGATGTCGGCCTGCGCCGCCGCCTGGGGGTGCGCGGGGAACCGGCCGTGCGCCGGGTCGGCCCAAACATCCTCGGGGTCCACGGGGCCCGTCTGGGCATCCATCGGCAGGCCCAGATGCGCGGCGCCCGGCCGGCCCGTCGTCGCTTCGGCGAAGGCGCGACGCAAGGCGCGCGGCAGGGCCGCACTGCTGCTTGCGACGCGCGTCGACTTCGCCACCGGCCGAAACAACGCTTCCTGATCGAGCTCCGTCAACGTGTAGCGGCCGCGCGAGGCCGTCCCGATGTCGGTCGTGATGGCAACCAGGCCGATCGAGCTCTCGTTCGCTTCGACGACCGCGGGCAGGATGTAGGTGGCGCCGCCGCCTGAAGGCCCCTCGCAAACACCGACCTTGCCAGAGACGCGTGCGTAGACGTCCGCCATATAGCCCGCGGAACGCTCGTCGCGGGTCAACACGTGGCGGATCCGAGGGCGCAGTCGGGCGAATGCGTCGTAGAGAGGGAGGCTGGTGTCGCCGCAAAGACCGAACACCACCTCGACGCCGTGCGCTTCGAGCAGTCGGACCACCGCCTCGGCGCCGGTCATCCGGTTCGTCGGCTGGTTCATCGCGCGCCCCCGCTGCAGCCCGCCGCGGTCGCAGCCCGCGACCTCGACACTCGCCCGGTTTAGGGCGTAAGGCCGATGCCGTCCAAGGGAGCGGCTCATCGATGCGCCTGGAGCGGGTCAGCACCAACGCCTACGCCCTTATCGCGCCAAAGAACCGCCTCTGCGACGCGAACTCCGGCTTCGTCGCGAGCGGCGTCGGCCTCGTGGTCGACACCCAGTCGGACCTAACACATGCCGGCGCCGTCAAGGCGGCGATCGCCGAGGTGTCCGAGCGGCCGCCGGGGATCGTCGTCAACACGCACGAGGACCTCGACCACGTCTTCGGCAACCAGCTCTTCGAAGGCGCCGAGATCATCGGCCACCGCTCACTGCCCGAGCGCCTGCCGCACGCTGCCGATCCCAAGCGGATGCGAAGAACACTCGGCTACGCCCGAAACCCGCTGACGCGCTGGGCGATGCGCGCGGCGGCACCCGGCGCGCTGGCGGCGGTTATGCAGCTCGGTGGCGACTACGACTTCGAGGGCGTCCGTCTCGTTCCACCCACGCGCTTGGTCGACAAGCGCCTGGCGCTTCACCTCGACGGCCTCACCGTCGACTTGATCCACGTCGGCCCAGCGCACCAGGAAGGCGACCTCGTCGTCCACCTACCGCAGGAAGACGTCGTCTTCGCCGGCGACATCGTGTTCGCGGGATGCACCCCGATTGGCTGGCGCGGCACCTTCGACGACTGGCGCCGAGCGCTCGACACCATTGACGCGCTCGCGCCGCGGGCGATCGTACCCGGTCACGGCCCCGTCACCGGCCCGGAGGGCACGAGCGACGTCCGCGCCTACCTCGACTTGGTCGAGGCGGCGGCGCGCCCGCACTTCGATGCCGGTTTCGACGCCTTTGACGCGGCGCTGCGGATCGAGCTTGGCCGCTTCACCGACTGGACCTGCCCCGCGCGGCTCTACGCCAATGTCGAGCGTGCCTATCGCGGCTTCCGCGGCGAGCCCCCCGACAAGCCTTGGAACTTCTTCAGCCTGTTCAACAAGATGCATCGGCTGGCGAAGGCCAGGGGATTGCCCCTGGAGTTCTAGTGCCGCGCACCGTCCGTTGGTCGCGTGCGGCCTTTGCACGGCCGGCGGTCGTCGGCACGAAGCGCTATGAGTGAAAGGTGATGCGGGCGGCGACGGCGCTGTCGCCGCCGGTTGAACCGCTGGCTGGAACGACCCGGTGCCCACCGAACTCCTCGTCGTCGCCCTCACCCTCGGCCTCGCCTCGTCGATCCATTGCCTCGGCATGTGCGGCGGGATCACGGCGGCGCTCGCCAACGCGGCGCCGCGTGCCGTCCGCGCGAGCCCCTGGCGCCTCGGCGTACATCTGACGGCAATCCACGGCGGGCGCATCGCCAGCTACGCCGTTGCCGGCGCCATCGCCGGCCTGCTCGGCGCCGGGGCCGTGGCCACCATCAGCCATCCCGAGGCCCTGGTCGTCCTTCGCTACCTGGCCGCCGGATTCCTGATCGCCGTGGGCTTCACCATCGCCGGCTGGTTGCCGGTGACCGATCGGCTGGGCGGGCTCGCCTTGCCGGTCTGGGGCCGTGTTCAGGCCGTCGTCCAGCGCTTGGCACCGGGTGGACCGGGCTCGATGCTCTACGGCCTGGCATGGGGCTGGCTGCCCTGCGGCATGGTCTACACGACTCTGTTCTATGCTGTGTTCGCCGCGTCCGCCTGGGGCGGGGCCGCAGTGATGGTGGCGTTCGGCATCGGCACCGTGCCGGCGCTCCTCGCGCTCGGGCTCGCCGCCGGGCGCCTGCAGCTTGCGCCACGCCACGCGTTCTGGCTCCGCCAAGTCCTCGGCGCCGCCACCGTCGCGCTCGCGCTGCTCAGTGTCTGGCTCGGCGGACCGGACGGCCCGTTCTGCGCGCCGCAGGACATGCTCTGACGGACGGGGTCGCTCGCGTCGACGCGGATACCCGCCGAAGGACGCGCTCGCCCGCTCGCCAACCCGCAGCTCGACGTCGGCGCCTGGTGCTCCATGTGCTTGCCCGTGCTTTGCTACGGAGATGCCCCAGATGACCCACGTCGCCAACGACCTCGAGATGTACAACCGCTTCGCGGACCGCTGGTGGACCGGCGATACGGCGTGGATCCGCACGCTGCACAACATGGTGCCGGCGCGCCTGCGGCACTTCGATGGCTTGGTCGGGAGCTGGCGGGACAAAACGGTTGTCGATCTCGGCTGCGGCGGCGGCTTCATGGCCGAGGCGATGGCAAAGCGCGGCGCCCGGGTGGTCGGCGTCGATCCGGCAACCGAAGCGCTCGCCGCCGCCCGGCACCATGCCGCCGAGGAGGGCCTCGCCATCGACTACCGGGAAGGTGTCGGCGAGGTGCTGCCGCTCGACGACGCGAGCTTCGACGTCGTCGTGAGCTGCGACGCGCTGGAGCACGTGAGTGACCTCGCCCAGGTCGTCGCCGAGGTGCACCGCGTGCTGAAGCCGGGTGGCCTGTTCCTGTTCGATACGATCAATCGGAACGCGCTTTCGCGGTTCGTGGTTGTCACGATGGGCGAGCGCGTGCTGCGGCTGATGCCGCGCGGCACGCACGATCCGGCACTGTTCATCACCCCGGCCGAGCTGCGCCGACTGCTGACGCGGCAGCGCTTCGATGTCGGGCGCTTTCAGGGGTTCGGCCCGACCGGCGTCGACCGGCGCTTCGATGCGACCTTCCGCCATCTGCCGTTCACCGGCGTTCTCTATCTCGGTTCCGCCCGGAAACGACCTGCCATGGCGTGATGCGGCTTCTCCTCAAGACGGCCCTCGTCCTTGTTCTGACGCCGTTCCTCGTCGTCGCGTTCGCCTGCGTCGTCCTGCGCGTCGTCGACCCGCCGATCACCGCCTTGCAGACGATCCGCGTGCTGCAGGGCCACGGTCTCGATCGGGCTGTCGTGCCACTGCAGCAGGTCAGCCCGCATCTGCCGCGTTCGGTGATCGCGTCCGAAGACAACCAGTTCTGCCGCCACCACGGCGTCGATTGGCGGGCCTTCGCCGGCGAGTGGCGGCGCTGGCGCGAGGGCGAGCGTCCCCGCGGCGCCAGCACGATCACCATGCAGCTCACCCGCAACCTGTTCCTCTGGCCCGGCCGCAGCGAGGTCCGCAAGGCCCTCGAACTCGCGTTCGCGCCGGTGGTCGATCTCCTGCTGCC
>CAYUKE010000014.1:12812-19723 GCA_964445185.1 uncultured Geminicoccaceae bacterium | reverse complement strand
GTCTCTACATCGGCACGTTGGACGCAAAGCGCGACTGGGGCCATGCCCGCGACTACGTGGAGGGAATGTGGCGCATGCTGCAGCAGGACCGGGCGGACGACTTCGTGCTGGCGACGGGTGAGGCGCACAGTGTCCGCGCGTTCGTCGAGCGAGCCTTCGCCGAGGTCGATCGCGCGATCATCTGGGAAGGGCGGGGCGTCGACGAAGTTGGCCGCGACGCCCACAGCGGCGCCGTGCTGGTGCGCATCGATCCTCGGTACTTTCGCCCGCTTGAGGTCCACGAGCTCCGCGGCGATGCCCGCAAGGCGCGCACCGTCCTCGGCTGGACGCATCGCGTCGGCTTCGCTCAGTTGGTCAAGGAGATGGTGGCGGCCGACCTCGCCGCGATGGGAACGCCTCGCGTGACGGCCGACCGCCATCGCGGCGCCGCCTACTGAGCGGCGACCGAGGCTGCCGCGATCCTGCCGGCCGCGCCGTGGTTCAGGTCGCGAAAGCGAACCGGTCGACGTCGACGAGGCCGCGGTCCGACAGCTTCAGATGTGGAATGACAACCAGAGGCAGAAAGGCCATGTGCAGAAGCGGCTCCGGCAGCGTCGCCCCCATCTCAGCGGCGGTCGCCTTCAGTTGTGCCAGGGCCGCGGCTACCGTCTCGTAGGGTTGGTCGCTCATCAACCCGGCGATGGGTAGCGCTAGCTCGGCGAGCACCGCGCCATCCCGGACTGCCACGGCGCCGCCTTCAAGCGCGATCAAGCGGTTGGCGGCTGCCGCCATGTCCGCCCGATTGCTGCCGACGACCGTCAGATTGTGGCTATCGTGCCCGACGCTGAGGCCGATCGCGCCTTCGAGCGGGCCGAACCCCTCGACATGCGCGCGCCCGATGCCACCGCCCTTGCCATGCCGTTCGAGGACGGCGACCCGCAGCACGCCGGGCGTGCCGACCTCGCGCTCCAGCCGGTCGGTGATGAGGGAGAAGCGGCGCACGCCGATCGTCGGCACCGTTCCGTGGGCGAGGTCGTCGAGATCTTCCGCGGAGACCGTCGGTCGGCGCACTGAGCCGCGACCGACCAAGCTGAGCTCATGGCTGCCCGATCCACCCCGGAAGGGCTGACCGCGGCAAATGACGTCGCTGACGCGCACGCCTTCCAGATCCTCGACGAGCAGCAGGTCGGCGCGGAAGCCTGGTGCCACCAAGCCGCGATCACGCAGGCCCATGATTTCGGCGGCGCTGAGCGATGCGCTTCGGTAGGCGGCGATGACCGGCGCACCGGCGGCGACGGCCGTGCGGACGGCATGGTCGATGTGCCCTTCCTCCAGGATCTCGTTCGGGTTCCGGTCGTCGGTGCAGAAGGCGATCCGCGGTGCGGTGACGGCGGTGAGCAGGGGCGTCAGCGCTCGCACGTTCTTCGCGACGCTGCCTTCTCGCAGCAGAAGAGCCATGCCTTTGCGGAGCTTCTCGCGCGCCTCTTCGACCAGCGTCGCCTCGTGCTCCGTGCGAATGCCGCAGGCGACGTAGGCTGAGAGGTCGCGACCGCCCAACAGCGGCGCGTGACCGTCGATGTGCCGGCCCTGGAACGCGCGAAGCTTGGCCAGCATGCCGTCGTCCTTGGCGAGCACCGAGGGGAAGCTCATCACCTCGGCCAGCCCACGCACGCCGGCGTGGTCGCGCCACGGCAGCAGGTCGTCCACGCCGAGCACCGCCCCGGAGGTCTCCAGCGGGCTCGCCGGGACGCAGGAGCTGAGATTCACCTCGAGCGGCATCGGCAACGCGGCTGCCGCGGCGAGCATGTAGCGGAGGCCGTCGATGCCGAGCACGTTGGCGATCTCGTGCGGGTCGCAGATCGCCGTCGTCGTTCCTCGCGGCACGACCAGCCGTTCGAATTCCCGCGGGCTCACCATGGAGCTCTCGACGTGGACGTGCGTGTCGATGAAGCCTGGAACGATGGCACGGCCGCCGGCATCGAGCACCTCGCGGCCGGCATAGTCGTCGTAGACGCCGACGATCGTGTCGCCGCAGATGGCGACGTCGCCGGTTTGCAGCGTGCCGTCGGCCAGGTTGAGGATGCGACCACCCTTGATGACGAGGTCCGCGGGCGTGTGGCCGCGCGCTTGGTCGATCCGCCGCTCGAGATCGCCCTCGTCCGTCATCGCCGTTCTCCTCTGCGCGCGGTTACGAAACCAGGACGCGTGCGGGGGATCAACCGCGCGCTTGACGCCCAGCCGGCCTGATCGACCCTGCATCGCAACACAGAAGGCGCATATTGTGTGCAAGAACGGCGGTCACCGACACCGTGGACCGCGACCCGTACCGTGGATTGGTCGTCCGCCGCGATGGTCCAGACCTGATGTTCCCCGCGGGGCATCTGGCCCGGCCGCTGGTACCAGACTTCCCGCAGAACGCCCGCACAACGCGCGTGCTTTGGCCTCGGCACCTGCTCAATCGGGAGATGGCTTACCAGACGCCCATCGCTTCGCGCCGGCCGTGCCTATTCATCGGCTGCCTGCCTTCCCTGCCGGCATCGAGCCACGGGTTGCAGCCCTCGATGACAGCTATGCCGAGGTCCACGGCGACGTCGGTCGCAACGTCCGCGAGGCGGCGTCGACCTAGCCCGCCGTGATCAGCGGCACGAACGCCACCAGACCGTGATGCGTGACCACGAAGCCGTTGCCCGTGCGCACGTGCCGCTCGAGCACCTGCTGACCCAGCGCGCCAACGGGTATCACCAGGCGGCCGCCAGTGGCGAGCTGGGGCCCCAGCGCTGGCGGTAAGGCTTTCGCGCCGGCAGAGACGATGATTGCATCGAACGGCGCTCGATCGGACGCGGCGATACAGCCGTCGCCCTGCCGCACGTCGATCGTGGTGAGATCGAGGGCGGCGAGGTGGGCGCGCGCCGCGTCCGCCAGCTCCGTGTGGCGCTCAACGGCGACCACCTCGGCCGCGAGCCGGCCGAGCAGCGCGGCCACGTAGCCGCGACCGGCGCCAACCTCGAGCACGCGATCCGAGGGTTCGATCGCCGCAAGCTCCAGCATGAGGGCAACGACATAGGGCTGCGAGATTGTCTGCTGCTTGCCGATCGGGAGCGGTGTATCGGCGTAAGCCGCGTGTTGGAGCTCGGCACCGACAAAGACCTCGCGCGGCACTGCGCCCATCGCCGCGAGGACGCGCGCGTCACGGATGCCGCGGCGCTCGAGCTGCTCATGGACCATCTGCGTGCGGGCCGAGGCGTGGTCTGCCGGAGCCGACATGCGTGAGGCTTTCCAACTATGGTGGCCGCCACCGAGTGACAGTAACAAATGCTGACGCGGGGCGAGAGGCTCTCCGTCGGCGGCTCGCTCGCCCCAGGGGCGGCACAGCGCGTTCGAGGATGTGAGGACATGGCGCAGCAGTTTGCGACGCTCAGCGATCGCCACCGCTCGTTCATCGAGCGGCAGCGGATCTTCTTTGTCGCCTCGGCGGCCGCCGGCGCGCGTGTCAACCTCTCGCCCAAGGATGCGGGATCGCTCCGCGTGCTGGACGCGAACGCCGTGGTCTATCGGGATCTGACCGGTAGCGGCAACGAGACGGCGGCCCATCTCCGCGCCGACGGTAGGCTCACGGTGATGTTCTGCGCGTTCGAAGGTCCGCCGCTCATCCTCCGCCTTTACGGGCGGGGCCGCGTGTTGCCGCTGGCGGATCCTTCAACGCGCGAGCTGTTGGCGCAGGTGTTTGCGGGCGAGGCGCCACTCGGCACCCGGCAGCTCGACATCGACCTCGTCCAAACGTCCTGTGGCTTCGGCGTGCCGCGCTTCGACTATTCGGGCGAGAGAGACGCGCTGCAGCGCTGGTCAGAGAACAAGGGAGAGGCAGGCTTGGTCGCGTATCGGCAGGAAAAGAACACCCGTAGCATCGACGGCCTTCCCGCCGACTGACCAACGATCCGTCGCACCCGGAGCGAAACGGATGCTGTCGCCCTTGCGGCACCGGGACTATCGGCGCCTGTTCCTGGCACAGGTGACGGCGTTGCTGGGCACCGGGCTGATGACCGTTGCGCTGGCGCTCCTGGCGTTCGATCTGGCGGCCGACAACGCGGGCCTCGTGCTCGGCACGGCGTTGGCCATCAAGATGGTCGCCTATGTCGGCATCGCCCCGATCTTCGGCGGCATCGCGCATCTGCTGCCGCGCAGGACGACGCTCGTAGTGCTGGACGTGGCGCGCGCCGGCATCGTGCTCGCCCTGCCTCTCGTCACCGAGGTCTGGCAGGTCTTCGTCGTCATCTTCCTCCTAAATGCATGTTCCGCCGCCTTCACGCCGATGTTTCAGGCGACGATCCCCGACCTGCTGGACGAGCCCGACTACACGCGCGCGCTCTCGCTCTCGCGGCTGGCCTACGACCTGGAAAACCTGTTGAGCCCGCTGCTCGCGGCGGCGCTGCTCCTGACCCTGGCACCTGATCGGCTGTTCCTGCTGACGGCGCTAGGCTTCGCCGGCTCGGCGATCTTGGTCCTGCGCGCGTCGGTGCCGTCTCCGCGGCCCGCCGAGCGCGGCCGATCGATCCTCGGCAACATCGCCTTCGGCGTCGCCGCCTACCTCGAGACGCCACGATTGCGCGGTGTCTTCGCGCTATCGCTAGCCGTGGCCGCCACCGGCGCCATGGTCATCGTCAACAGCGTCGTGCTGGTCCGCGGCGAGCTTGGCCTCGACGCTTCGGCGCTGGCGGTTGCCATGGCGGCAGCCGGCGGGGGGTCGATGGCCGCGGCCGTCGTCGTTCCGCGCGTGGTCGAGCGGACGGGTGATCGGGCGCTGATGCTGCTCGGCGGCGTTCTCGCTGCGCTTGCCCTTGCAGCCGCAGCCTTCGTTGATCTGTCCTACCGCGGTGTTCTCATGCTCTGGTTTCTGATCGGGATCGGCATGGCGCTCGTGCAGACACCGGTCGGCCGCGTCCTGCGACGGTCGGCCGGCGATGGCGATCGCGCCGCCTATTTCGCCACGCAGTTCGCGCTCTCGCACCTTTGCTGGCTCGCGGCTTACCCGCTCGCGGGCTGGCTCGGCAGTGTCGGCGGTACCGCACTGGCGTTCGCCGGCCTCGGCACGGTCACCGCCCTCGCCACCGTCCTTGCCTGGCGGCTCTGGCCGGCAACGGACCCGCTCGAACTCGAGCACGAGCATCGAGCTGTGGCGCACGAGCATCTACACATCCATGACGCACATCACGCGCACGATCACGAGGGCTGGGAAGGGCCGGAGCCACACCACCATCCGCACCGTCACGCGTTTGTTCGTCATCGCCACGCCTACGCCATCGACCTGCACCATCCGCGTTGGCCCTAGCGGGCGCGCCCACGGCGATGTTGGCGGGCGCGACCAAGCAGCGGATCGGCGAGGCCGCGCGGCAGTGCCGCGGCGAGCCGAGCGAGGGCGGCGAGCTGCCACGGAAACACGATGTGGGCGCGATCGTTGGCGAGGCCGGCGACGATCCGCCGAGCGGCGTCGTCGGGCTGCAGGAGCCAAGGCATCGCGAAGCCGTTTCGGCGGGTCAGCGGCGTGTCGACAAAGCCTGGTGAGATCGCCGAGACGCGGATGCCGCGACCGCGCCACTCGGCCCGGAGCCCCTCCGCGAGGACCCGGACCGCTGCCTTGCTTGCCGAATAGGTTGCCGCGCCGGGAAGGCCGCGAAAGCCGGCGAGCGAGCTCATGAGCGCAAGCTGGCCGCTGCCGCGGGGCGCCATCCGCGCCAGCGCCGGGGCGATCGTGTGCCAGACACCGAGGACGTTGATCCGCAGCACGTCCTCGGCGTCGTGGTCGCCGGCGACGCCGGCGTTGGCGACGACCAGGTCGAGCGGACGCCGTTCGTCGGCGGCAACGACCGTCTCGGCGATCGCGCCCCGGTCGGTCACGTCGACGCGCAACGTCGCAACGACGGCGCCCCGATCGGAGGCCGCGTCGGCGACCGCGGCCAGCCGCGCACCATCGCGTCCGATCAGCGTCAGCATGGTCGGTGGCGCCGCGTAGGCATGCGCAAGTGCGGCGCCTAGGCCGCTGCTGGCGCCGGTAATCAGGACGTGGCGAGGGTGAGCGTGCATTCGATCAGCCGTTGTTCGCCGCTGGGTAGAAGGCTAGGGAAGGGCGGTGCAAGTGCTTTCTTGAGACCGCCAATGGCCGAGGCCGCCCCCCCACGCTCGCCCTCCGTCGGCCGTCGCCGTGGCTTGATGCTGGTCCTGTCATCGCCATCCGGCGCCGGCAAGACCACGCTCGCTCGGGCGTTGCTCGAAGACGACCCCGATCTGACGCTGTCCGTGTCCGTGACGACCCGGCCGCAGCGACCGGGCGAGCGTGACGGCGTCGACTACCACTTTATCGAGGAAGAGCGCTTTCTCGCCATGATCGCGGAAGGCGAGCTCTTGGAGCACGCCAGTGTCTACGGCAACCGCTACGGGACGCCGCGCGGTCCGGTCGAGGCGGCGCTGAGGGCGGGCAAGGACGTGCTCTTCGACATCGATTGGCAGGGTGCGCAGCAGTTGCGCGGCTCCGCGCAGGCCGACGTGGTCAGCGTGTTCATCCTGCCGCCGTCCGTGCTGGAGCTGCGTCGCCGCCTCGAAACCCGCGCGCGCGACACCGCGGACGACATCCAGCGACGCCTCGCGCAGGTGGCCGACGACGTGACGCGCTGGCCCGAGTACGACTACGTCATTATCAACTCTGACGTGAGCATTTCGTTGCAACAGGTCCGAAGCGTTCTTCAGGCAGAGCGTTTGCGCTGGCGTCGCCAGCCGGGTTTGTTCCAGTTCGCCGAGGCGTTTCGCGCCTAGCCGCGGTCGTCCGCCTCAAGAGCGCGGGCCAGGGCCACGAACTCGGCAACGGTCAGCGTCTCGGCACGCCGCGTCACGTCGATCCCCGTCGCAGCGCACAAGCGTGCCGGATCCCGCGTCACGGCCTT
>CAYUKE010000014.1:1620-12802 GCA_964445185.1 uncultured Geminicoccaceae bacterium | reverse complement strand
GTTGTCCGAAGGCCGCGGCTGTAGTCCGCTCCAGCAGCGTGAGCGGCGCCGGCAGCGGCTGGACGGCGTGCAGATCGAGGCGGACGACGCGCGAGTGGACCTTGGGCGGCGGTCGGAACGCGCCGGGCGGCAGGTCGAAGCAGGCGCGGGCGACGGCGCGCCACTGGGCTAGCACCGAAAGGCGTCCGTATGCGGTCGTTCCGGGCGCTGCCGTCAATCGCGCCGCGACTTCGCGCTGCAGAAGCAGCACGAGATGCGAAAGTGGCCCCGGCACGCGCAGCCAACGGACCAGCAGCTCGGTGCCGATGTTGTAGGGCAGGTTGGCGACGACCACGGAAGGCTGCGGCGTCAGGGTCGCGCAGTCCAACTCCAGCGCGTCCGCGCAAACCACCCGTAGCGTTCCACCGCTTACCGCCGCGAGCGGTTCCAATGCCGCGACGCAGCGGCGGTCGGCTTCCACGGCGATAACGGCGGCGGGGTGCTCGGCGAGCAGAGCGCGGGTTAGTCCGCCAGGACCGGGTCCGATCTCCAGCACGGATCTGCCGACGAGCGGGGCAGCCGTCTCAGCGATGCGGCGGAGGATATCCGGGTCGGTCAAGAAATGCTGACCGAGGCGTTTGTCGGCGTCGAGACCGTGTCGGCGAATGGTCTCGCCGACGGACGGCAGGTCGGCGTCGCTCACCCGGGCTGGGCACGAAGGTCGATGAAGGCATCCTGCCGGAGATTGCGGAGATAGCGCGAGGCGAGGCGGTCCAGCGCTTCCATCCGCAGCTGGTCGACGACCTGCTGGCGATCGTCGGCGTCGGCACCGCCGGTTCGCGAGCAGACCATGACGAGCGTCGTTCCCTCCGCCGTCCGCACCGGGTCACTGACGACACCGACCGGCTGGGTGACGGCCACGGTGGCGAGCGTTCCGGGTAGGCTCGCGGGTGCGACATCGTCTAGCGACGTTACGCGGACGTCCTCGATGCCGGCGGCAAGCGTGTCGAGCGCCGGGCAGCTCGGCGCGTCGTTGCGCGCGCGCTCCACGAAGGTCGCGATAGGCTCCCCGCCGACGCTGTCGCCGGCGACAAGGTCGACGCGGCGGAGCCAGACGCGGAGGTCGCCTTCCACCTCACGTCGTCCGGTGCGGAGGAAAAGGTAGACACCCTCCGGCGTGCGCACTGGTTGGCTGACGTCGCCATCGCCGAGCCCCTGGACGACGCGGCGCAGCTCCTGCGGCAGCGCTTCCGCGGCCAGCCAGCCGAGGTCGCCGCGCCGCTCCGCGCTCGGCGCCGTCGAGAACTGCTCGGCGAGCGCGCCGAAATCGGCGCCGGCGGCGACGGCTTCGCGGAGGCGCTGCGCGTCCTGGAGCACCCGCTGCTCTTGATCCGCCGCGTAGACCGGCAAGAAGAGCTCCGCCAATCGGTACTCGGTCGCGCCGGTGCGGCTCAGGGTCTGGGCCACTTGGGTGTCGCTGACGACGGCGCGGGGTAGCAGCTCACGACGCGCGACGAGGCTCCAGACGATCTGCGTTCGGATCTGCTGGCGCAGGGTCGCTGGCTCAACGCCGGCGCGGGTCAAGATCGTGTCGATCTGTGCGACGCTGAGATTGTTGCGTTCGGCGAGGCGCGCGACCTCCTCCTCGACGGCGCCTTCGGGTGCCTCGACGCCGAGGCGGGCGGCCTCCTGCAGCTGCAGCTTCTCATCGACCAATGCCCGTACCACCTGTGGTCGCAGCCGCGCCGCGTTCGCCTCGGTCGGCGCCTGGCCAGTGAGGAGAAGGGCGAGGCGTAGGCGCTGATCGGCGTCGCGGTTGGTGATGACGTCGTCGTTGACCACAGCGACGATATCCTGCGCGAACGCCGGGTCACTGGAGAGCAGCAGGGCCGGCACCGAGAAGAGGAGAAGAACGACGGTCGTCAGCGCGACGCGGCGGAAGGGGCGGAGCATAGTTGCCTCAGTTGTCGTCGTCCGATCCGACCAGCGCCGACGAGCCGCCGATCTCACCGAGATTGCGGAGGCTCACCCGCAGGGCGACCGTGGTCGATTCGCGCGCGTCGCGGTCGCTCGTAAAGTCGCGGTCAACGCCCAGAACGACGGTCAGACATGGATCCTCGTAGATGAGCCCGACGGTGTGGCGAATGTCGTCGCCGTTGTCGAGGTCACGGCGGGCCCCGGCGATCAGCGACCAGTTCTGGTCAAGGCGCAGGCTGAGCGCCGCACGTCCCTCCTCGCGACGGGAAAGCTCCCCCGCGGAGCTTTCGTCGAGCAGGAGATGTCCCAGCGCGAGCCGCAGCCGCGGCGGCCCGGCGACGGCTTGAAAATCGCTCTTCGATAGACCGCCGAAATCGGCGTCGACGCGGAAGCGATAGTCGACGTCGACCCACGGATGCGGGCTGAGCCCGACGCGGCCGACCACGTCCGACAGATCCTCCTCGAGGCCGCTGACGGACTCGAAGACGTCGGTCTCGCTGAAGCGGTAGCTCTGGCCCAGGAACACGGACCAGAGTTCGCGGTCCAGCCCGAGACCAGCCGTCCTCAAGCCCCAAGTCACCTTTGATCCCTCGTCCACCAGGTCGAGGCCCGGAAACCGATCGGGCCGCAGCAGGTTGGTCTCGTCGAACTCGAGATCGAGGCTGTCCTCGTTGGGTATGTCGTCGTCATTCACGCCGGTCGGCGCCAGCGTCAGGCTGGCGACGGGCTCAAGCTCGTAGGCGACCCCGGCGCTGCCAAGGCGGGCGTAGGGGCGACGCCAGTCGAAGGTCGCGCGTGGGATGACGCGGGCCTCGAACGACGTATCGCCATCATCGACGCCGGTCGCGACGTCGCCCTGAACGGCGTAGACGTCGCCCCGAAGGCTGGCGCTGGCGGTCAAGACGTCGCCCCAGGGCGAAATCCGCGGGGCGCTGATCTCGGCGGCGATCGACCCGCGGCGCGTGTCGATGCCGTTGCTGCGGTAGAGAGCCAACAGATCCGGCCGGATGGCCCACTGCGCCCCGTAGCCCGCGATCCGGCCGGTGAACAGGCTCCGGAGCTGCGGCAGCGCGAAGGGAATTTCATCCTGATCGTCGTCGGGTCGGAGGCTTTGAAAGCCCAAGGCGGAGACGTCCAGGAAGCGATCGTTCTCGATGCGCTGCGCGAACAGACGGCTATCGAGCACGTTGGCGTCATCGATGTTGAAGCGCCGCAGATACGTGTCGTCGCTCGCCAGGCGCAGGTCGAAACCGCCCTGCCAGTCCTCGCCGAAGCCGTAGCGACCACGGCCGTCGACATGACCGCGGCCGCGGTCGTCGCCGCCGGCGCTGTCGCTGTCATAGGTGCCGCTCAGCGTGACGTCGGTGCGGCCGAAGGACTGCAGGTCGCGCACGTCGAGGGCGAGGAGGACCCCCTCTTCGGTCGTGAAGGTTGGGCGCACCGTCACATCCCGGTTGGGTGCGAGCACCCAGTGATAGGGGATCTCCGCCGTCAGGCCGAGTTCGCTGTCGCTGGTGAAGGTCGGGACGAGAAAGCCGGACTGCCGCGGGACCGACGGGTCCGGATGGCTGAAAAACGGCGTGTAGAGCACGGGAACGCCAGCGAGCTCGAACGTCGCGTCTTCGTAGGACAGGACGCGCTCGGTCTGGTCGTGGATAACGGCGTCAGCGTTTATCTGCCAGGTCGGCGACCGCTCGGCGCAGACCTGGCAGGGACTGTAGGTCACGTCGCGAAAGGTGGTGAGACGACCCTCCTCACGATCGCCGCGTCGCGCGACCAGAAGTGAGGCGTCGCTCAGGCGAAGCGCGATGCCCTCGATGAAGCCGGTGCCCAGGTCGTCCGTCAGCTCCATGCGGTCCGCGAAGGAGCTGTTGCCGTCGTCGTCGACGAGGACGACGTCGCCGTCGGCGGTCACGGTCTCGGCCGGCCGGTCGTAGACGATGCGATCCGCGGTGAGCGTGAACCGACCGCGTGCCAAGAACACGTTGCCCGACGCGGTGATCCGGTCCCGTGCCTGATCGTAACTGACGGTTTCGGCCTCGAGGAGCACCGGCGCGTCTTCGTCATCGACCGCACTGGCAGCGGTTGCGGCGAGAACCAAGAGTGGCGCGAGCAGCGCGGCCAGCCGGCGCATCAGCCGTCCTCAAGCTGGAACAGCGCGGCGCTGCCGAGCATCAGGGCGACCACGGTCGGCGTCCAGGCGGCGAGGACTGTGGGTAACTGGCCCGACACGCCGAGGGCGCGAACGACGTCCACCAGGACGAAGAAGACGAAGCCGCCGACGAGACCGAGAGGAACGAGCTTGCTCGTACCGCCCCGGCGGAACCGCAGCGTGAAGGTCACGCCGACCAAGAGCATGGCAGCGAACAGGGCCGGTGTCGCACTGAGGCTGTGCCAGTGCACCCGATGCTCCCGCGCGGAAAAGCCGAGTTGCTCGATCAGATCCGCGTAGCCGGGAAGCTCCCAGAACGAGAGCGTCTCAGGTCGGCGGAACGAGCGGCGGATCGTGTCGGCTCTGAGGTCCGTACCGATGCGCACCTCGCCCACCGGCGTATCGATCTGCATCCCGTCCGATCGCCGCGCGTCCTCGATGACCCAGAAACCGTCCGCGAGGTAGGCGGTCTCCGCATCGAGGCGGTGTCCGTAGGTTCCGTCGAGCCCATAGACGAAGACGGTGACCGTGCTCAAATCGAGGGTTCGCCCGGGCCGCAGGTGCGAGGCATGGATGACGTAGCGCTGCTCACCATCAACGAGGCGGAGCCACACGCCGCCGCGAAAGATCGCGACCTGCGCCGGCTCGACGCCGCGGGAGGCAGCTTCGACGCGCTCGTAGCGCGCCGCGAGTGCTGCGTTGAGCGGGTTGAGGATCCCGACCACGAAGGCGCCGAGCAACGCTGCCACCAGGCAAGCCGGCGCCAGGAACTGCCAGGCGGAGACGCCGGCGGCGCGGACGGCGACAAGCTCGCTCGACCGATTCAGCCGCCAGAACGCCAGCATCGCCCCGAACAGGACGGCGAAGGGCCAGATTCGATCGAGCAGGCCCGGCACGCGCAGACCGGCAAGCTCGAGTGCCGTGAGCCAGGAAAGCCCGTCGGTGGCGGCGTTTCTAAGCTGCTCGATGAGATCGATCAGGAACGCGAGCACGGCGAAGGCGAGGACGACCACAAGGATCGCCGCGAGCGTCGTCCGCGCCACATAGCTGCCGAGCGTGGCGGGAAGGAGGACGAAGGGGCGGGCCGCGCGGGTGGAAAGGGCCATGGGACGGCGTTGCTCTTAGTCTTAGGTGGCCGCGGCCCGCCGGGTCACGTCGGCGGGGCCCCGGGCGAGGATGATGAGGCTCAAGATCGTGGGCACCAGCGGCACCGCGTACAGGAGCGGGACACAACGGAGGTCGCTCTTCGCGAAGCTGACGGCGACCAGGGAAAGCACCACGACAGCGATCGCGATGACCGCGGCGACGGCCAGGGCCTTCCAGGCGGTGTCGCGCACCGCGCGATGCTTCAAGACGGCGGTCGCGGCGATCAGCGGCAGCGCCAGCGACACGAGCGGCCAGGCGAGACGCTCATGGGCCTCAGCGATCCGCTCGCGACGATCGGCCGGCGTTAGCTCCGGCGGAGGCTGAAGCAGCTGCGGCAGGAACAGCTCGCGCGTTTTGCGGCCGCGCTCGGCAGGCTCGCCCGGTTGGACGAGTTCGATCGCCGTCTCAGCGAAGCTGACGATCGAGAGCCCGCCGCCCTCGTCGCGCTCCTGGTAGCTGCCATCCTCTACGCGCAGGACCGGACCGCCCTCGCCGCCGACGATTCGGCCACGGTCAGCGACCAGGGTAACGTTGCGATCGCTGCGTCGCGTGTCGTGGACGATGATCCCGCCGAGCTCGCCGGCGCCGAGCCGCTCGTCCACGTAGATCGTCAGCCCATCGCCGACGGCAGTGAACACGCGTTCTTGGATGGTCACATTCGAGACGTTCTGGCGGATATCGAACTGGAGATCGCGGAAATGCCGGTAGGCAACTGGCATGACGTAGAGGCCGACCAGATAGCTGAGCGCCAGGAACGCCACGCCCAAGGCCATCGCGCCGCGGGCGATCTGCAGGTCCGACAGCCCGGTCGCACGGAAGATGCTGAGCTCGCTCTCACCGCGCAGGCGATGGTAGCCCATCAGGCTACCGATAAAGGCGGCGAACGGCAGCACAACCAGCAGGAGCGACGGGACGAGGAGCGACGTCAGGTAAAGGAATCGGCCGACCGACAGACCCTTGTTAACGATCAGGTCGACAAACCTTAGTGATTGGGAGAGCCAAACGGCGCCGGCGAAGGCAACCAGCGCGAGCAGGGTAGGAGCCGCGAGCTGCCGTAGGGTATAGCGAACGAGGATAGGCATGGGCGCATGATAGACCATGCGGGGTAGGGAACCAGCCGGCCGAAGCGGCGAGAAGCGGCGCTCGGGCTAGCGATAGGGAGGACAGCGCATGGACCTCAGCTACGAGCCGCTCGCCTCTACCGGCGACGGCACCGCCGCTGTCCTTTGCGACAAGGACGGGGCGCTGGCCCCAACGGCGGCGGCGGTCGATTCCGCTCTCGATGGTCTGCTCGCGCGTGCGATCGCGCTGGCCGGCGGTTCGATCGAGCGGGCACAGGTGATCGATGTCGTCGCCCCGGCTGGCAACGGCTCCGGCTTCGACCGCGTGCTCGTTGTCGGCACCGGAGAGGCCGGCAAGCTCGACGCCGCCGGCGCGCGGGCTTTGGGCGCTACGCTCGCCCGGGCCGCAGATGCGCGCAAGCTCCAGGCGTTAACGGTCATCGCCGAGCTGGCGAACGCGACGTTGGAGGCGGCCATACTCGCTGGTTGCCTCGGTGAGGGCGTGATGCTCCGTTCGTACCGCTTCGAACGGTTCAAGAGCGCGGGCGAGCAGCGTGACGGCCTGACGACGGTGCGCATCCGCAGCGGTGCCGAGGGCTTGGAGCCGGCGACGGCGTTGGTCGCGGGGGTGCATCTCTGCCGCGATCTGGTCAATCGCCCGGCCAACGACCTGGACACCGATGCCTTCGTCGAGGCCGCGCGTGGGCTCGAGACCCTCGGCGTGGAGATCGAGGTCCTTGATCGCGAGGCGATGGCAGCGCTCGGCATGGGTGCGCTGCTTGGTGTCGCGCAGGGCAGCCGGATGCCGCCCTACGTCGTCCTCATGCACTGGCGCGGCGCCGGCGACGACCGCGCGCCGCTGGCCCTGGTCGGCAAGGGCGTCGTCTTCGACTCCGGCGGCCTGTCCCTGAAGCCTGCCAAGAGCATGGAGACGATGAAGTGCGACATGGCCGGTGCGGCCTGCGTCGTCGGCTCGATGCACGCGCTCGCCGCGCGCCGGGCACGGGCGAACGTCACGGGCGCGATTGGGCTGGTCGAGAACATGCCGTCCGGCAGCGCCCAGCGCCCTGGCGACGTGGTCCGCGCGCTCGCCGGCAAGACGATCGAGGTCCTGAACACCGACGCCGAGGGCCGTCTCGTGCTCGCGGATGTTCTTTGGCACGTTCAAGACCGGCTCAAGCCGTCGGCGATGATCGACTTTGCGACGCTCACCGGTGCCGTCATCGTGGCACTCGGCTACGAGCATGCCGGTCTGTTCGCCAACGACGACACCGTTGCGGAACGACTGCTGGCGGCCGGTACTGCCACCGGTGAGACGCTCTGGCGGCTTCCCCTCGGCGAGGCCTACCACAAGCAGCTTGAGAGCCCGATCGCCGACCTCAAGAACATCGGCCGTCCAGGTCAGGCAGGCGCCATCGTCGCGGCGTGCTTCTTGGAGAGCTTCGTCAACGGGGTGCCCTGGGCGCATGTCGATCTCGCAGCGACGAGCTTCGTTGAGACCGACCATCCGCTCGCCGGCAAGGGCGGGACCGGTTGGGGGGTGCGTCTGGTCGATCGCCTCGTCGCCGAGCACTACGAGGTTTGAGGTGCCGGTCGGCGAGGTCGGCTTCTATCATCTGACACGCTCGCGGCTCGACGTGGCCTTGCCCCCGCTTCTCGAGAAGGTGCTGGAACGCGGATTCCGTGCCGTTCTGGTCGTGCGCGACGACGAGGATCGCCGGCACCTGGACGAGGTCCTGTGGACCTACCGGAACGACAGCTTCCTGCCCCATGGCACGGCCGCGACGGGCTTCGCCGAGCGCCAGCCCATCTGGCTCGCGCCGGCGATCGAGAACCCGAATGGCGCCGACATCCTCGTCGTGGTGGACGGTCTGTTGCCGCCCGCGGACGTGCCGTTCGCCCGCGTCGTCGATCTGTTCGACGGCAGCGACGAGGCGGCGGTGGCAACGGCCCGCGATCGCTGGCGCGCCTGGCGCGAACGCGGTGCGCGATCGCTGGTCTACTGGCAGCAACGCGCCGAGGGCGGCTGGACGAAGGCGCGCGAGGAGGCCGCGCCGGGCGCCTGAGGCGGCGATCCTATTCGCGTGCGGACGGCCCCGGGTCGGTCCAGCCCGCCACCAGTTCGTGCGTGCCTTGCTCTCGCCGCTCCATCTACTTCCGGCGCTTTGGCTCAGCGATGCCTTGGACGATGCAGCGCCATCGGGGCTGACTTCGTAAGCGTCGGGTGAACATCGGAACATGCCCGGGCAGAGCCAAGGCTCCCGGAGCGGCCTCAAGATGGCCTTCGCAGGAGCGTTTGCGTCGCTCGCTCAAGCCGCCACTGCGGCGCCGATGTGGCTCGTCGCCTGCTCGTCATCGCGCGTGGACGCGACTTTGAAAACTGCAAGAGGAAACGCTAGCACGTCCGACTATGCGATATACTCTAGATCAATCCGCGAAGCATCGGAAACATGTCATCACAATGAACGACAGGGGCGAGTAGCAATGGACAGTCTTCGTGTGACGAGCACGCGCGTGGGCTTCGGCCTGCCGGCTTACGTGGCGGCCGTGGTCGACGCGTCGCCAAGCGTGACGGTGGCGCAAACGCGCGAGCAGCTGCTTGAAATGGCCTGCGGCGGCGAGGGCTGTGATCACTTCGAGGTCGGCTATGATACGCCGGGCCAGGGCTACGTGGCGGAGGCGACGGTGGTGCGGTGCCGCAACGGCGCCGCGGTCAACTACCTCGACAGCTACATGCGGCGACGCGATCCCGACAGCATGGTCGTCGCCGACGATGGCCCGTCGGACAAGCCGCGCTTCAAGGACCGATTCGGCGTGCCCTTCACCGCCGCCCGCCAGGCGGTCCTCGACTGGCTGGCGACGCAGGAGCTCATCATCGTGCCGTTCCGCTCGGGCCATGCCGAGCACGGCTATGACAGCCTCTTCATCGGTCCGGCCAATGCCGGCTTCTTTGCCGGCGGGCTCGCCGATCTGCAGGGCCATGTCGCCGGCGACGCCCTGGGCGAGGACTTTCACCCGCAAGCCTTCATCTTCCTGGCGCCACCTTTCCGGCACACGCTCTGCGAGGGCAAGCAGGTGGTCGTGCACAACCGAGCCGAGGGGCTGCACGAGATCTTTTCGCTCAACCTCTATCCGGGGCCGAGCGCGAAGAAGGGCGTCTACGGCATCCTCTTGAACATCGGCGAGAGCGAGGGCTGGGTCACCAACCACGCTTCGACCGTTCAAGTCGTGACGCCCTACGACTACACCTTCACCATCATGCACGAGGGTGCGTCGGGCGGCGGCAAGAGCGAGATGCTCGAGTACCCGCACCGCGAGCATGACGGCCGGCTGCGCCTCGGCACCAACCTCGAGACCGGCGAGACCCGTCATCTCGTCCTGCCGCACGCCTGCCAGTTGCATCCGGTCACCGACGACATGGCGCAGTCGCAGCCGGAGCTGCAGCGGTCCGGCGGCAAGCTCGTCACCATGGACGCCGAGAACGCCTGGTTCGTGCGCGTCGACCACATCAAGCACTACGGCACCGATCCCCACCTCGAGCGGGTCTGCACCGCGCCGACGAAGCCGCTCATCTTCATCAACATCGACGGCGTGGCCAACGCGACCTGCCTGATCTGGGAGCACACCATGGACGCGCCGGGCAAGCCCTGCCCGAACCCGCGGTTGATCCTGCCGCGCGACCAGGTGCCGAACATCCAGAACGAGCCGGTCGAGGTCGACATCCGCACCCTCGGCATCCGGACCCCACCGTGCACGCGTGAGAAGCCGACCTACGGCATCTTCGGGATGATGCACATTCTGCCGCCGGCGCTCGGCTGGCTGTGGCGCCTCGCCGCGCCCCGCGGCCACGCCAACCCCAGCATCGTCGACACCGAAGGGCTGCAGAGCGAAGGCGTCGGCTCGTTTTGGCCGTTCGCCACCGGCCGCGTCGTCGACTTCGCCAACATCCTCTTGAAGCAGATCCGGGAGACGCCCGAGACGGACTTCGCCATCTTTCCCAACAGCCACATCGGTGCTTGGCAGGTCGGCTTCATGCCGCAGTGGATCGGCCGGGAGTACCTCGCCCGGCGTGGCGGTGCGCGGTTCAAGCGTGGCCAGCTGCAGCGGGCGGACACGCCGCTCCTGGGCTATGTCCTGCTGCAGATGCACGTTGAGGGCGCCAACATCCCGGACTGGTTCCTGAAGGTGAGCCTGCAGCCCGAAGTGGGCGATGAGGCTTATCGGGCGGGCGCCGAGCAGCTCAAGGCGTTCTTCCGCCGCGAACTGGAGCCCATTCGCAACGACCCGCGCCTCGACCCGCTCGGCAAGCGGATCATCGACGTGTTCCACGATGGCGGGAGCCAGGGCCAGTTCAAGAATGTCTGGGACGCTGCCTAAGGGCATATGGCAGCGCCAGCTGAATCCCGCGCAGCGTTGGCCGTCGGCGCTTCACTCTCGAGGTAAAAGCCGACGGCCGAATGCAGCTGCACGGGACGGCCGGTGTGGCGGCCGAACGAAGCAGCAGCCCCGCCTGCCGACTATGCGTCGCCTCCCTGGCCTTGGTTCCATGAGCGTGAGACCGGGCAGGGATCAAACCAGCGAGGAGCGGCACGTCACAGCCCAGCGCGGCCGCCTCTGGGCAGCGCTGGACGGGGAGCGGTCGACCTAGGTGCCCGCATGCACATCCGCTCACCGCCACGGACCTTTCGAAATCTGTGGCGCTGACGTTGATCGCGCGATGCTTACAATCTCGGGACTGCCGATAAGCTTGCTGCTCGTGCGGCGGGGTTGACCTGTAAGCGTGGATCGCGCCAACCCATCATTGCGCTAGACGATTGTGTCGGCGCCGATCGGTGGCAGATCGAGCAATCGGGCGATCTGGCGCAGG
>CAYUKE010000014.1:0-1520 GCA_964445185.1 uncultured Geminicoccaceae bacterium | reverse complement strand
GATTGTGTCGGCGCCGATCGGTGGCAGATCGAGCAATCGGGCGATCTGGCGCAGGCCGTGCTGCAATCGCGCTTCGTCGACCTCGTGGGTCAAGCAGATGCGGACGGCTTCGGGGCTAGCCCCGGGGTTGGCCGCGAAACGGCGGGCTTCGGCGACCAGCACGCCACGCTCTTCGGCGACCGAACGGAAGACGTCGGCCTTCCAGCCGTTCGGCAGCCACAGCCAGATGTGCAGACCGTCCGGATCGGCGGCGACGTCGAGGCCGTCCAGGACTGATCTCGCCAGGCGCTGACGCCTTCGGGCGAGGCTGCGCTGCGCAGCGATCAGCTGCTGCGCTGCGCCGTCGACGATCAGGTGCGCGACGATCTCCGAGGTGAGCGGCGGCGTCATCCAAGCGCTCAGGCTTAGGGCGCGGTGCAGCGCAGGGGCCAGATCGCGCGGCGCGCGCAGGAAGCCGACGCGCAATCCGGGGGCGATGCACTTTGAGACGCTCGTGACGTAGATCGTTCGCTCCGGGGCGAGGGCGGCGATGGGCGGCGGCCGGTCGGGCTTCAAGAGGCCGAAGACGTCGTCTTCGATGAGCATCAGATCTTGACGTCGAGCGATCTCGGCAATGGCGCGGCGGCGCGTCGTGGAGAGGGTTGCCGTCGTGGGAGCCTGCAGCGTTGGGATCAGGTAGAGCGCTCGTGGCGCCGAGCCGCAGCAGATCGACTCGAGGCTCTCCGGATCGAGCCCATGTTCATCGGTCGCGACCGCGCCGGTCTGCAGGCCGAGCCGCTCCGCCATCGCCAGAACGGGCGCGTAGGTCAGCGCTTCGGTGAGCAGCAGGTCGCCGGGTCGCAGCAACGCCATCAAGCTGCAGAACAAGCCGTGCTGGGCGCCGTTCGTCACGACGATCTCGTCGGCCTCCGCGTCGACGGCGCACAATCTCAACCATTGGACCCAGGCTTGCGCTTGGCGCGAGGGATCGTCGGCCGTCTGGTAGTCGAGCAGCGCGCGAAGGTCGGTACTGCGCCCGATCTCGCTCAACGCTTGGCGCAGGTAGGGTTCCGCCGGTCCCGCGAGTGGCAGGTTTCGCGACAGGTCCACGGGGCCGGTCGACGGGCGGCGCAGATCGGCGGCGGGCCCGCCGCGAACGTCTGCGTCGATCGCGCGAACGAAGGTACCGCGGCCGACCTCCCCGCGGAGGAGGGCGCGTCGCACGCCCTCCGCATAGGCCCGGCTCGTCGTGTGCGGCGAGAGCTCGAGGCGATAGGCGAGTTCACGGTGCGGCGGTAGCCGCGCGCCCACGGGCAACCGGCCGGACGCGACGTCGTTCGCCAGCGCCTCGACGATCTGCAGGTATTTGGGGCCGCGCCGCCCGCTGAGATCCGGAACCCAGATTGCCATCAGCGCAATGTTGGCATTGAGCTGCGCCGGATTTCAACTCAATTTCCGGATCAATCAGTGCAATCGATGGCAGACACATGCAATGACGCGCCCCTCGGTGTTGAAAGGCGTCGCGCTGGCGCTCGTCAGCC
>CAYUKE010000013.1:0-20257 GCA_964445185.1 uncultured Geminicoccaceae bacterium | reverse complement strand
GGGGCGTCTAGCATTTCGTTGTGGCCATTGCCGTCTACCCGATCGCGGCCTCGCTCTACCGTCGCGCCGACATCCCGAAGCGGCTCGTTCCGGCAACCATCGGCCTCGGCGCTTTCAGCTTCACGATGACGGCGCTGCCGGGCACACCCGCCATCCAGAACGCCATCCCGATGCCGTTCTTCGGAACGTCGCCGTTCGCCGCACCCGGCCTCGGCATCATCACCGCCGCCGTGATGTTCATCCTCGGCATGTGGTGGCTCGCCTACCGCGCTCGGGCGCTCGCCGCGGAGGGCTATGGCGAGCACGAGGAGGCGCAGCCGCGGGCCGACAAGGACCTGCGCGAGCGCGCCGCCGGCGAGGGCTTCGATCTGATGGAGGTCGAGGGGGCGCCGCCGGGCGACCTGCCGTCACCGTTCGTCGCCATCTTCCCGCTCGCGCTGGTCGTGGCGCTCAACCTTCTGTTCACGTTTGTCGTCATCCCCAGCCTCGACACGACGTACCTAGCTCTGCCGGAGTTCGGCGCGACGACGATCGAGCAGGTGCGCGGCATCTGGGCCGTCATCGCGGCGCTCGTCATCTCGATCCTGGTGGTGATCGGGCTCAACTGGCAGCGGCTGAATGAGCTCAAACGCACCGTCGACGACGGCGCCAACGCCTCGCTGCTGCCGATCTTCAACACCGCGAGCCTCGTTGGCTTCGGCGCCGTGATCGCCTCGCTCACGGCCTTCACGCTCATCCGTGACGGCGTGCTCGGCCTTGGCGGCGACAACCCGCTGATCTCGCTCGCCGTCGCCACCAACGTGCTCGCCGGGATGACGGGTTCGGCATCGGGCGGCATGAGCATCGCGCTTTCGACCCTTGGCGATACCTACCTCGCCATGGCCGACGTCCAGGGCATCAGCCCCGATCTGCTCCACCGGGTCGCGGCGGTGGCCACCGGCGGGCTCGACACGCTACCCCACAATGGCGCGGTGATCACCCTGCTGGCGATCTGCGGGCTGACCCACCGCCAAGCCTACTTCGACCTCGCGATGACGGCGATGCTGATCCCCTTCATCGCGCTCATCGTCCTCATCACCTTGGGCACGCTCTTCGGCAGCTTCTGAGCGGGTGACCCCGCGAGCAAGCGCGCAGATGGCTGGGGCGGCAGGATTCGAACCTGCGGTCATGGGACCAAAACCCACTGCCTTACCGCTTGGCTACGCCCCACTAGAGGGGGCGGAACTTAAGGGGCGCCTAGGCGGCGGGCAAGGGTGTGACGGGCGTGCCGGGCGCAAGCCCGAAGCGGGCGGCGGCGGAGCCGGCGCGGACGCTGATCTCGGCGAGACCGATGGCGTTCTCGTACCAGAACCCGTGCGCGTCCGTGTCGTCGGCGAAGGTGCGCAAGCGCGGTAAGGGCGCGGGCGCGCCGCTGATTTCCAGGCGGGCGTCCTGGGCAAGGGTGGCGGCGCGACGTCCGGTCATCGCGTTGCCGTAGTCGTCGACGAGGACGACCTCGTCGAGCTCGTCCGCCCAGTCGGCGCCGATCGGGCTGAGGGCCACGGCGGCGAGGCCATCGGTTCGGCCCAGGGCAAGAGCCGCGGCGACTGGCGCGAAGAGGTCGCGACCGTGAAAGCTCGCGCTCAGCCGCTCGGGCTGCCAAACGATTTCGAAGCAGGCGACCTCAGCGGCGCGGCGCGCGGTGAGCGCCAAGAGCCCGTTGTCTGGGGCCACGAACCAGACGCCATCCACGTTCATGGCCAGTGCACGACGGCGACTGCCGACGCCTGGATCGACGACGGCGAGCACGACGTCGCCCGGCCGTGCGATCCAGCTCTCGGCGGCGAGGAGATAGGCGGAGGCGCGCGGATCGAACGCGGGTGCGTCGGCGGTCAGTGCGATCACCGGGAGCGCGGGCGCGGCGCGGGCGAGCACCGCCTGCATCTGGCCCACATAGGAGGCGCGGTCGCCGAAATCGGTGAAGAGGAAGATCACGCGAGCCGTGTCTCCTGCACCCACCAGGCGGGCTGCGCCGTGCGCACGGCGGCAGCGGCTCGGGCGGCCGCGGCGGCGTCGGCGAAGGCGGCGAAGACGGTGGCACCGCTGCCGCAGAGGCGCACGACCGGAGCTCCCGTGCTGTGGAGCGCGTCGATGACGACGCCGATCACGGGCGCCACGCCGCGGGCCGCCTCCTCCAAGTCGTTCTTACCCTTGGCAAACCAGTCGGGGAGAACGGACGCTGCGCCGTTGCGCGTCGGCGCGTGGCGGAAATGCGCGGCGTCGAGCCGGCGATAGACGCTGCCCGTTGGCGCTGGCTCGCGGGGGTTGACGAGGACCAGCGCCAGCGGTGGGATCTGTGGCGCCGGGTCGAGGACGTCGCCGATGCCGCGCAGGCGCGCCGGGCGGGCCCGGAGGCAAGCCGGGACATCGGCGCCGAGGCCGCCGGCGAGCCGATGAAGGCGCGCGTCGTCCGGGGCGAGGCCGAGGATCCGTGCGCCGGCCCGGAGCGCGGCGCCGGCATCGGCCGAGCCGCCGCCGAGGCCGGCCGCGAGCGGGATGCGCTTAGTGAGCGTGACGGCGAACCCCGGAGCCCCGTCGACCAGGCCGCGGATGCCGTCGAGGGCGGCCTGGACGAGACTCTCGCCCGCCTGGGCGAGTGCGTCGGCGAAGGGCCCTTCAATTGCGAGCGAGTCGGCCGCCGCCGGCGTCACCTCGAGCGTGTCGCCGAAATCCGTGAAGGCGACGACGCTGTCCAAGAGGTGGTAGCCATCGCCGCGGCGACCCTCGACGTAGAGGTCGAGATTGACCTTCGCCGGCGCCTGTTCCGTGACCCCTGCCACAGCCGGCCTAGCCCGCATCCTCGGCGGCGAGACCGTCGCGAAGCTTGACCTCGATGGTGGGAACGAGGTCGGGCTCCGGGTCGAGGGTCAACGCGCGCCGCCACTGGAAGCGGGCTTCGCGTTCGCGGCCAACGTGCCAGAGCGCATCGCCCAGGTGGTCGTTGATCACCGGGTCGCCCGGCTCCAGCTCGACGGCGCGCTCTAGATGGGTGACGGCCTTGTCGTAGTCGCCGAGCCGGTAGTAGGCCCAGCCCAGGGAATCGACGATGAAGCCGTCGTCGGGCCGGAGCTCGACGGCGCGGTAGAGCATCGCCTTGGCCTCGTCTAGGTACTGGCCCTGGTCCACCCAGCTGTAGCCCAGGTAGTTGAGCACGAACGGCTGGTTGGGCTCGAGCGCGAGCGCGCGCTGCAGCGCCGCCTCCGCCTCGGGCCAGCGCTTGCTGCGCTCAAGGGCGATGCCCTGGGCGTAGTGCAGGCGCCAGGAGGGCTCGCCCAGCGCGCTCGCGCGCGCGACCGCCGTACCGTAGGCGTTGGCCGCTGCATCGAACCGCTCCGCTCGGCGCAGAACGTCGCCCAGGGCCACCGCCGGCTGCGGGTCGTCGTCGTAGGTCTGCACCAGGCGCTCGAGGACGGCGACGCTGCCGTCTAGGTCGCCTGCTTCGGCCTGAGCGTCGGCGAGCTCAAGCTGAGCCTGGCGCCACCAGGGTGACGTGGGCTCGATCCCGGCAAGGGCTGTCATCGCCGCCGCCGGCCCTTCCTGCTCACCCAGAAGTCGGGCCAGCATTAGCGAGCCGGGCGCGTAGTCGGGGGCGAGGTGTAGGCCGAGGCGCGTGCAGACGGTTGCGTGCAGCGGGCGGCGCTGGGCCCGGAGCACGTCGGCGAAGGCCACGAGCGTGTCGGCCATACCGGCTCGGCGGCCGTCGAAGATCGGCGGCGGAACCTCGCCGCGCTCGAGCGCCTCGGCGGCTTGGGCGAGCAGCGGCGAGGCCTGAAGGTCGGGCCGGCCGAGCCGCAGAATCGCGTCCGCAGCCTCCGCCTCGCCGAGACGGGCGAGCAGGCGCACTTGGGTCGCGAGCACGCGATCGGACATCTGCTGCGGTTCGCGGGCGAGCGCGGCCAGCGCGGCCACGGCGGCGTCGGGCTGATCGGCGGCATCGAGGAGCATCGCACGATGAAGTACGGCGAGCTCGCCGAGGCGACTTTCCTCAGTGTCCAGGATCACGGCGCCATTGGCAGGCAACGGCTCGGCCCAGGCGCGCAGGAGCGGGGCGACCAGGCCTGGCAGTGTGTCGTCGCCCAATCCTTCCAAGAGTGCCGTCGCCGCCGGATCGCTGCGACGGAGCGCCTCCACCGCGAGAATGAGCTGGGCGCCGGCGGCCGTGTTCACCTCGTCGGAGCCGGCGAGGTCCGCGGCCCGCGCGCCGGCAGCGCTCAGGTCGCCGCTTGCTGCCTCGAGCAGCATGACCTGATGCGCGAGGCCTGCATCTTCAGGTGTCCGCTCGAGCGCCCGGCCGAGCCCTTCGGCGGCGCGCGCAAGATCACCCTGGCTGAGCGCGAAACGGCCCGCCAGATAGGCGCCGGAGATCGAGCCAATGTCGGCGGCCGCCGCCGGGGGCATGAGGCCTGTCGGCGGCGCGGCGAGGACCGCAGCGAGCATGACGATCGGCGCAAGGCGCCGCCGCCGCGTCAGGAGGGTGGCAACACTTGACGGCGTCAACGGGCACTCCCAAGAACGGTTCAACCCAGACCATCGCGCGGACAGCGATCCGCGGCCCCCGGAGTTTGCCATGCTCAAGACATCCCAAAGCAAGAACGATCCGACCGCGCGCGGCCCAGCTCAGCAAGACAAGATGCTGAACGGCAAGAAGGTCAAGCCCGTGCTCTATGTTGGCAATGCGGTCGGACACGGGCGTTACATGGCGGCCCAGGACGAGCAGGGCAAGCTGATCATGGGCGACGGCGAGAAGCCCTTGGCCTACGCCGACATCTGACTCCGTTGGCAGGGGTCGCGGGACGAGGCGGCGACCCGGCGGTTGCTGGTCTTGCCGCCTGGGTTCGTTTCCTCGATGCCGCCGGCGTCGATCTCAACCTGTCCGCCGCGCCACGCCCGTGGTCGGCGCCGCCTTCGGTCGCCGCCGCAGTGGCCGAACCTACGCGCAGTCAGCCCGCGTCGCCTGCGCGGGTCGCCGCCGCGAGCGCCGATGCGCGCCGGCTCGCTGCCGCTGCTCCGGACATGGCGGCGCTGCTCGCCACGCTCGCTGCCTACGACGCCTGCCCGCTGGCGCGAACGGCGATGAACCTCTGCGTGGGCGACGGGGATCCGACTAGCCCGCTGATGCTGGTCGGTGAGGCGCCGGGGGCCGAGGAGGATCGTCAGGGCAGGCCGTTCGTCGGACCGAGCGGCCGTCTGCTCGACCAGATGCTGGCTGCGGCGGGCCGACCAAGGGCCCAGACCTGGATCACCAACACCGTCTTCTGGCGGCCACCCGGCAACCGCTCGCCCACGGCGCAGGAACTGGCCCATTGCCTGCCCTTCGTCGAGCGTCAGATCGAGCTGATCCGGCCGCGGCTTCTGCTGTTCGTTGGCGGGACCGCCGTGCGCGCACTTCTGGACCTCAAGGACGGCGTGACGCGGCTCCGCGGCCGGCGCTTGCGCTATCCGCTGCCCGACGGCACGACCGTCCCGGCGATGGTGATGCTACACCCGGCGTATCTGCTGCGCCGGCCACAGGCGAAGGCGCTCGCTTGGCGCGACTTGCTGGCCGCGATGGCGATGCTCGAAGCCGCCTAGTCGGCCGCCAGAGCGAGGGGAGAGACATGAACTTCATCGATGAGAGCAAGGACTTTCGCGCGCTGAACGTCGCCGTGTTGACCGTGTCGGATAGTCGCGACCGCAGCACGGATACTTCCGGCGATACCCTCGCGGAACGGATCACGTCGGCCGGCCATCGGCTCGCCGACCGGGCGCTCGTGCGGGACGACGTCGAGGCGATTGTAGACCGCTTCCGGGCGTGGATCGACGCCACGCACGTCGACGTGGTGATCACCACCGGTGGAACGGGGCTCACCGGCCGCGACGTCACCCCTGAAGCGCTTGACCGCGTCGCCACCAAGCGGATCGAGGGCTTCGGCGAGCTGTTTCGGATGCTGAGCTACCAATCGATCGGGACGTCAGCGCTGCAGTCGCGGGCGACGGCCGCCGTCGCCGACGGCACCTATATCTTTTGCCTGCCGGGTTCGACCGGTGCGGTGTGTGACGGTTGGGACCATATCTTACATTTTCAGCTCGATGCGCGGCATCGGCCCTGCAATTTTGCCGAGCTACTGCCACGGCTGCGCGAGCACGAGGACGGCTGAGCTTGCCGGTTCGATTGGCCCGGCGTCAGCATCTTGCTACGACGGCGACAGGTGGCACGGGGCACCCGAGGACGAGGATGCGCGCATGGACATGACCGGGGAGTATCGGATCCCGGCGCCGCGGCCGCAGGTGTGGGCGGCGCTCAACGACCCCGAGGTGCTGCGTGCTGCGATCCCTGGCTGCGACGAGCTCAACCAAGTGTCGCCGACGGAACTCGCCGCCAAGGTCACGGCCAAGGTCGGCCCGGTGAGAGCGCGCTTCGCCGGCAACGTCCTTCTGGAGGAGATCAACGCGCCCGAGAGCTATACGCTCAGAGGCGAAGGCAAGGGCGGTGCTGCGGGCTTCGTCAAGGGTCAAGCGCAGGTCCGCTTGGAGGAAGCGGGCGCCGAGACCATTCTCCGCTACGTTGCTCGTGCAGATATTGGCGGCAAGCTCGCCCAGCTCGGCTCGCGCATCGTTCAGGGCGCCGCCAAGAAGACGGCGGACGACTTCTTCGGAACGTTCTCGCGAATCGTCGGCGGAACCGAGCCTGAGCCGGTGACGCGGATGCCGCTTCGCGAAGCCGCGGCCGCCGAAGTCGACCAGCCGGACAAGCCGCCCACTGCTGAAGCTGCGCCCGCCCGCGAGGTCCCCAAGCGAGCGGCCGCGGCGGCCGAGGTGGCCGCGCGAATGACCGCGGAACGGGCCGCCGGGCTCGGCGGCGGCCAGCCGCTCTGGCAGCGGCCGATCGTCTGGGCGGTCGGTGTCGCAGTCGTGTTGCTGCTTGCCTTGGTTGTCTGAGCGGGTCGGATGCGGCGGAGAGAGACGGGTGCATGAGATTGTCCTGACGGTGAATGGCAACGAAGCGACCGTCCAAGTCGAGCCGCGCATGCTGCTCGTCGACGTGCTGCGCCAGAAGCTCGGGCTCACGGGCACGCATGTCGGCTGCGACACGTCGCAGTGCGGCTGCTGCATCGTCCATCTTGATGGTGTTTCGGTGAAGGCATGCGCGATGCTCGCGGTCCAGGCGGAGGGCGCGCGGATCACGACGATCGAGGGCCTCGCCGACGGCGACGAGCTGCATCCGGTGCAGGCGGCCTTCCGCGAGCACCATGGCTTGCAGTGCGGCTTCTGCACGCCAGGCATGGTGATGAGCGCGGTCGATCTCCTCCAGCGCAACGCCGCGCCCAGCGAGCCGGAGGTGCGCGCCTGGCTCGAAGGCAATCTCTGCCGTTGCACGGGCTACCACAACATCGTCGCGGCCGTTCAGGCCGCCGCCGCGGCGATGCGCGACGGCAGGTCGGCGGGGGTCTAGCGCTGCGCCCCCGGGCGCGCAGGGGCTGAGAGGCACGAGGAGCCATGTACGCTTTCGAGTATCACCGGCCGCAGACCGTCGACGCCGCGGTAGCGTTGTTGCGAAGCGGTGCCGACCCGCAGCTGCTGGCTGGCGGCCAGACCCTGATCCCGACGTTGAAGCAGCGCCTGGCGCAGCCCTCCGACGTCATCGACCTGGCGGCCGTCACCGAGCTTGCGGGGATCCAGGTGGCGAACGACGCAGTCGTCGTCGGCGCGATGACGACCCACGCCCAGGTCGCCAACGCTGGGCCCTTACGCGACCGCATTCCTGGCCTCGCCCACCTTGCCTCGTTGATTGGGGACCCGCAGGTCCGTCATCGCGGGACCCTCGGGGGCTCGATCGTCAACAACGACCCGGCAGCCGACTATCCGGGCGCGATCCTCGCGCTCGGTGCCACCGTCGTCACGGACCGGCGGACGATCGCGGCAGACGACTTCTTCACCGGCATGTTCGAAACCTGTCTCGACCGCGACGAGCTGGTGCGCGCCGTGCGCTTCCCCATTCCCGCCAAGGCAGCGTACGCCAAGCTGCCCAATCCGGCGTCGCGCTACGCCATCGCCGGCGTGATGGTCGCGATCTTCGGGGCGACGGTCCGGGTCGCGGTGACCGGTGCCGCGCCCTGCGCGTTTCGCTGGCGGGAGGCGGAAGCAGCGCTGGAGACCAGCTTCACCACCAGCGCCCTCGATCCCCTCATGGTGGCAACCGCTGACCTCAACACGGATCTCCACGCGTCAGCCGAGTATCGCGCGCATCTGGTGAAGGTGATGGGCAAGCGGGCGGTGGCGGCGCTCGTCTGAACCCCGGCCAATTCGTTCTAGGTCGTAGCGTCTAAGGTCCAGCGCGTGCCAGGGGACGCCTCTTGGTAGGTTGCAGGTCATCGCAACCGCAAGGGACACGGCCACGGTGCCGTGCCGTGGCATGGCTCTGGGGGACCTGATGACCGAGGCGGTGCGTTGCGCCGCGATCGTGTCCGCCGATCCCGCTGCCGCGGCGGTCGAGTTGCAGCGTCGGCTAGCTGGCCCTGACGTCGGCCTCGTCGTGTTCTTCTGCGCTGCCCGTTATGCGACCGACTCCTTCGCGCGCGCCATGGAGACCGGTTTCGCCGGGACTGAGGTGATCGGCTGCACGACCGCTGGTGAGATCGGTCCGACCGGCTATGCCGACGACTCCGTCGTCGCCGCGGCGTTCGCACACGGCGCGTTCGAGGTCGCGGCCGACATTCTTCCGGACATCCAGACCATCGAGATGGCCCGGGCGACCGAATTCGCCATCCAGCTCGCCGATCGTCTCACCCATGCCGGGCGTAATCTCGGCGAGAGCACCTTCGGCCTCATGCTGGTCGATGGCCTCTGCAGCCGCGAGGAGTTGATCGCAAGCTGTATCGGCAATGCCCTCGATGGCGTGCCACTGTGCGGCGGCTCCGCTGCCGATCCGCTTCGCTTCGCTCGCACCTCGGTCTACTTCAAAGGCCGCTTCCGGAGCGACGCGGCGGTCTTGGCGCTGATCGAAACCCCGCACGACTTCAGGGTGTTTCGCAGCCAGAACTTCGTCGCCGGAACGAAGAAGCTGGTGGTCACCGACGCCGACGCGGAGCGGCGCCTCGTCCGCGAGTTCAACGCGGCACCGGCGGTCGAGGAGTATGCGCGCCTGAGCGGCCTTCGCTCGAACGAGCTCGGACCCGAGGCCTTCGCCAGCCACCCTTTGGTCGTCAAGCTCGGCGGGGTCGAGTACGTCCGGGCGGTGCAGCGGGCGCACGCGGACGGCAGCCTTTCGTTCTACGCGAAAGTGGAGGAGGGGCTTGTCCTCACCACCGCTGACGAGCGTGACGTTCTCGACAACCTCGAAGCGCTCTTCACCGAGCTCAAGCGGCAGCTCGGGCCGCCGCTGATCGTTCTCGGCTTCGACTGCATCCTGAGGCGACTGCATCTGCGTCACACCGGCACCGCCGAGTTGGCGAGCCGAGTGATGCGTGACAACGCGGTCGTGGGCTTTAATACGTTCGGTGAGCAGTTCGCGTCGATGCACGTCAATCAGACGTTCACCGGCGTTGCCATCGGACGGGAGACCAGGTGAAGGCAGCGCCCAACCGGAATAGCCGCCTCCAGCTGCTGGAGGCTGAGAACGCGAAGCTACGCAAGATCAACCAGGTCCTGATGGGTCGCGTCGAGCGCAGCATGGACCTGCAAGGGAATGATTTCTCCCTGTTCGAGACGGCCATTCTGCTCGAAGGCCGGGTCAACGATCGTACCGCTGAGCTCAAATACGCCCTTGAAGAGCAGCAGCGCCTCAATTCGGCGCTTGAGGTGGCGAAACAGGACGCCGACGAGGCGAACCTGTCCAAGACGCGCTTTCTCGCCGCGGCCAGCCACGACATTCTGCAACCGCTGAACGCGGCTCGGCTGTTTCTTTCGGCACTTGCCGACACTCAGCAGAACGCAGAAGGCCGGCGGCTGGTCGCCCGCGTCGACGCCGCGTTCGAATCCGTCGAGCGGCTGCTCGGCGCGTTGCTCGACATCTCGAAGCTCGATGCAGGCGTGATGCGTCCGGCCATCAACGACGTGGATCTCGGCGCACTCGTCGTCACCACCGCGCACGAATTCGAGCCCGTGGCTCAGAGCAAGGGCCTGCGCCTGCGCCACGTCCCAGTTCGGTGCACCGTCCGCAGCGACGGTCACCTACTGGTGCGCATCGTTCGCAACTTTCTCTCCAACGCCATCCGCTACACCAAGACCGGTGGCGTGCTGCTCGGCTGTCGGCGCCACGGCGATCACGTCCGTATCGAGGTCCACGATACCGGTGTCGGCATGGCACCGGACAAGCTCGAAGAGATCTTTGAGGAGTTCCGCCGGCTCGTCGGTGCGGCGGAGGACTACGACCGGGGCTTTGGCCTTGGCCTCGCCATCGTCCGCCGCATCGCACGGATGCTCGAGCATCCGCTCAGCGTCCACTCCACGCTGGGCAAGGGCTCGGTCTTCGCCGTCGAAGTGCCGGTTGTCGCCTGGAACGCGATCAGCAGCCGTGGCCACGGAGCGAGCACTGCCCCGGTCTCCGACGCGCTCCGCGATCGGTTGGTCGTCGTCATCGAGAACGAGCCCTCGATCCTCGACGCGATGGTCACCGTGTTGCAGCGTTGGGGTTGCGAGGTCATCGCCGCGACCTCCTTGGCGCGGGCGCAGCGGGCGACCGCGCGCGCAACGATCAAGCCCGACATCTTTGTCGCCGACTTCCATCTGGACGACGAGGGCAACGGCCTGGAGGCCATTCGGAGCCTGCGCGCCCGTCTCGGCCATCACATTCCAGCCGTTGTCGTTACCGCCGACCGGACCGCTGAGGTACGCAAGGCGGTCGACGACGCGGACTGCTTTCTCTTGAACAAGCCAGTGCGGCCAGGCCGCTTCCGCGCGTTACTCACGCATCTCCTGGCGTCGCAGGAAGCAGAGGCCGAGCGCTGAGGCCTGTTCTTCTTTCCGCGTCAGCTCCTCGGCCGCACGCGCCTGGTCAAGACGAAATAGCGTCCTCGGAGAAGTGCTTCTGGGCGGCGAGCACCGCCTGCGTGCGGCTGTGGACCCGCAGCTTTCGCAGGATCGCCGTGATGTGCGCTTTCACCGTCGTCTCGGCGACGTCGAGCTCATACGCGATGATCTTGTTGGGCTTGCCCTCGGCGATCAGCGACAGGACGCGCATCTGCTGCGGCGTCAGCGTCGACATGCGCTTCGCAACCTCCAGCCGCTGCCGCTCGTCGTCGGTCACGTCGCCGTCGGCACGGGCGTGCTCAGGGACGAAGATCTCGCCATCCAGCACGTTCTGGATGGCGCCCGCGATCTCGTGACGGGCCAGCGATTTCGGGATGAATCCGGCGGCGCCGAACGTGACTGCCTCGCGGATCGTCGATGCCTCTTCGCTGGCAGAGACGACGACGACCGGAACCTCGGGATGCGACTGTCGAAGGTCGACGAGGCCGGAGAAGCCGGTGACGCCGGGCATCTTGAGATCGAGGAGAATCAGGTCGAGATCGTCGTGCGTGCCAAGCACTCCCTTGATCTCCTCGAGATCTTGCGCCTCGAGGATCACCGTGTCCTCTCCGTCGCATGCGTCCCCCAGCGCGACGCGGAGCGCCTCGCGGAAGAGCGGGTGATCGTCGGCGACGAGGACCTTAGCCATGGACAATGCCTCCGTTTTCACTAGGCAGTGTTGTCGTCTCAGCTTCATCCCAAAAGTGCAATGCGTAAGCCGTGGTCGCGGCGTACCGCCGCACGTCGGTTAGGGAAGTGTCCGAATGCCGGAAATCGATGTGGTCGTCTTCGACCTCGACGGCACGTTGATTGACAGTGCTCCCGACCTGCATGTGGCCGCCAACCGGTTGCTTGTCGAGGAGGGACAGCCGCCGCTCGACTTGGCGGCAATCGAATCGATGGTGGGCGAGGGCGTCGCTCGTCTGGTCGAGCGGATTTTTGCGGCCGTCGACATTACGCTCGCACCAACCGCCGTCGATCGCTATTCGGAGCGTTTTCGCGCACTCTACCTCGAAGGCCCCTGCCGATACACGCAGCCGATGCCAGGCGCGGTCGCCTGTGTCGAGCAGCTCGCGGGCACGTACCCGCTGGCGATTTGCACCAACAAGCCGGTCGCGCATACGTCGATCATCCTCGAGGCATTGGGCTGGAGCAGCCGATTCGCCGTGGTCGTCGGCGGCGACTCGCTGGCCGTCCGCAAGCCCGACCCTGCACCACTGTGCGCGTCGATCGAGCGCGCTGGCGGGCGCGTCGAGCGGAGCGTCTTCGTCGGCGATAGCGGTACGGATGTCGCGACGGCACGCGCGGCGAAAGTGACGGTGCTGGTGGTTGAAGGCGGCTACTCGCGCATACCGGCCCGCGAACTAGGCGCTGACGGTGTCATCGCGAACCTCGCAGCCCTGCCGCTCTTTCTGGACAAGATGCGCGCTACTTGAAGACGGCGCCGCTCTGGCGAGCAGCGCCGTCGGTGTTCACGAGGCAGTAGCTCCCTCAGGAGCCCGTGTTCGTGGTGGTCGGGACCGGCGTCTGGATCGGCGCTTCGGCGGTCACAGTACTGGTAGACTTGGCCATGTTGCCCGGGCAGGCGAGGGCGACGCCGCCGGCAATCATGGTCAGCGCAAAGGCGAGGGCAACGACACGCATGGACTGTCTCCGTTGGTGCTCTGCAGCTTAGTGTGGCGTTCTGCAGCGCCTTAGCAAGAGGCTCGCGTGGCCTGCGACGATCCAGGATCGTCGGCTCTCGGGGTGGACCTACGCGAACGCGGCCTACCTACTGAATTGGTAAATGGAGACCGCGATGCCCGACGCCCTTCCAGACGAACGCTTCGAATGCTTCGAGGCGCCTGGCGTGACGCCGCTCCAGGCACCGATGACCCGTCCCGAGCAGCTATTGGCGATCCGTCGCAACGTTCTCGAGATGTGGGGGGCGCCTGCCTACGCTAGCGAGACCCTCGTCGGCCCCTTCTTCGGCAGCACCTCGGTTTTCACCAACGAGCCGGACGCCATCCGCCACGTGCTTGTCGACAACACCCAGAACTACACCCGGACCCCGGCCACTTTCAGGGTGCTGCGCCCGATGCTTGGCCGGGGGCTTTTCCTCAGCGAGGGAGAAGAGTGGCGGTTCCAGCGGCGCACGCTCGCACCTGCGTTCACGCCGCGGGCGATGGGCATCGTGGCACGGGTTACGGCGGAAGTGCTCGACGAGGAGGTGCGCCGCCTCAAGGCCGAGGCCGTGCGGCCGCTCGACCTGATGCCGATGATCCAAAGGATCGCTATCGAGGTTGCCGGCCGGGCGATGTTCTCGACGACGATGACCACGCGCGGCCCGCAGATGCGCAAGATCTTCGAGACCTACGGCCGCACGTTGGGGATGCCGTATCCCTCCGACATTCTACTGCCGGCCGACCGAACCGGTCCCGCGGAGCTGTTGCGCCGCGCCCGGGGGCGCAAGTGGCTCGACTTCATCGCTGCGATGGTCGCCAAGCGCGCCCGGCTGCCGCGCGGCGATCGCAAGCCGGACCTGTTCGATCTGATGGAAGACGCGCGCGACCCCGATACGGGAGAGGGGTTCGGTCCGGACGGCCTGCGCGACCAGTTCGCAACGTTCATCATCGCCGGCCACGAGACGACGGCGCTGACCGTGCTCTGGGCGTTCATCATGCTAGCCCGCGCGCCCAACCTCCAGGAGGCGATCGCCCGCGAGGCCGGCGACCTCGATCTCGGGCCGGAAGGCGCAGGCGCGGCGGTCGACGGCTTGGTCGTCACCCGTGCCGTGGTCAACGAGACGCTGAGGCTGTTCCCGCCCGCCTTTTTGATTGTGCGCGAGGCGAAGGGTCCCGACACGGTCGCCGGCCATGTCATTGCCAAGGGTGACGTCGTCAGCATCTCTCCGTGGGTGCTTCACCGCCACATGGCGCATTGGGCGCACCCGACTCGCTTCGACGTAAGCCGCTTCCTTCCCGGTGCCGAGCCACCCCAGAAATACACCTACCTGCCGTTCGGGGCGGGGCCGCGGGTTTGCATCGGCGCCCAGTTCGCGCTGACCGAGGCAAGCTTGATCCTCGCCAAGACGTTGCGCGCGGTGCAGTTGCGCGTGCTCGACGACGTCGACGTGGAGCCCGTGGCCGTGGTCACGACCTATCCAAGTCCAATTCCCCTGTTCGAGGTGGAGCGCCGCTAACGCCCCGGCCAGTAGCCGCCCGGACGCCGAAGGCGTGGCCGCGTCGCCGCTGACGGGGCAGACGCCATCGCGCTTGTGGCAAGCGCGCAAACGCATCCACCTCCCAGTGGCCCCCGCCTATTGAGCGAGACGTCTCACGATGTCGCGCCGAATGCGCTACGGTCACGGGATTGAGTCCGGGTGTGACTGGGGAGACGGCGGTGACGGACGACCGCGCGCTGCTGCGAGGCGATCTCGCAGCGCTGCTGGAAGAAGTTGGCGCCGCTGCAAACGGCACGCTGCGCCGCTGGGAGGCTTATCTGACGCGGCCAGACTTCGTGCCGTCGGCGCGGAACCTCGCCCACTTCCTGGCACTCAGGGCGGAAGACCGAACTCCGCTGCAGCGAAGGCTCCGGCGTCACGGGCTGTCGACGTTGGGCCGCAGCGAGGGGCACGTGATGGCGAGCCTCGAGGCGATCTTGGCGACCCTCGACGGGCGTGACCCCGGGGCGGAGGTCGACGCTCAGATCGCGGCGGCCGCGCAGCGGCTCGCAGCCAACACGGCCGCGCTGTTCGGCCCGCCGCCTGCCGATCGCAGTTCGCGGGTGCTCGTGACGCTCGCGCCAGAAGTCGGCTGCGACGCGGCTCGGATGCGGCAGCTCGTCGACCTCGGGATGAATGCTGTTCGCATCAACTGTGCACACGATGGACCCGAGGTCTGGCGGCGTATGGCGGGGACGGCGCGCGCCATCGCGCGCGACGCAGGTGTCGAGTTGCGGGTGCTGATGGACCTCGGCGGCCCGAAGATCCGGACGTCCGATGTCGAAGTCCACTCGGCCAAGCGGGTGAAGGCGAACGACCGGCTTTGGATAAGGCGTAGCCACCGCGCGTCGGCGCCGGCGGCGGCGACCGTGAGCTGCGGCTGCACCATGCCCGGTGTCCTCGCAGCGGTGGTCGCCGGGGCGCCGGCGGCTATCGACGACGGCAAGGTTTGGGCTGAGGTGGAGCGCGCCGATGATGCCGGGCTCCTGCTCCGGGTTGTTCGAACCCGGCCAGGCGGCGTCAAGCTCAAGCCGGACAAGGGCCTCAACTTCCCCGGCACGGGTCTGGAGACGGAGCCGCTGACGGCTGCCGACCGGCGTGCGTTGCCGGCGGTCGTCGAGCTTGCCGATCTGATCGGGTATTCGTTCGTGCAGCGCCCGAGCGACATCGATGATCTCCTCGGCGCGCTTGGGGAACTGCCGCCGCCGCCGCGGCCTTTGGGCGTGCTGGCCAAGATCGAGACCGAACTCGCCTTCCGCAATCTGCCGGAGATCGTCGTCCACGCTGCCGGGCGTGTGCCGTTCGGTGTCATGTTGGCGCGCGGCGATCTCGGCGTCGAGGTTGGCTTCTCTCGCCTTTCAGAGGTGCAGGAGGAACTGCTGTGGCTCTGCGAGGCCGCACACGTGCCGGTCATCTGGGCGACCGATGTGCTGACGAGCCTCGTGAAGAACGGCGTCGCCGCACGCGGCGAGTTCACCGACGCGGCGATGGGTGCCCGTGCCGAATGCGTCATGCTCAACAAGGGTCCGTACGTCGCCGAAGGCGTGCGAACGTTGGTCGACGTTCTGCGCCGGTCGGAGCGTCATCTCGACAAGAAGACCCCGCAACTGGCCCGACTTCACGCCTGGCAGTCCGCGCTGGGCTGAGGTGGCCCCGCGGTGCGGACTCGTTGGCGCGGAAGCGCCGGCTTCGACGCAGGTGCTGCCGCTCGATGCGGCAACAGCCTGGCGTGTCGAACGTTCTCGTCAGGAGGCAGGCTTGAGGCGCCAATGACGCCCTGCTCGGATCGTCTCGCGCCGCGCCCTTCCCTCTTGAGGTTTGCCCGTCAACGTGTCGATCACGTCAGTGATGATTTCATCGCGCAGCCGGTAGTATTGATGGCGACCGTCTGAGAAAGTCGTCTCACTGATGTCCTGGCAGTCGAGCGCCAGCACGCGCTCCGAGATCTTTGACCAATCGGCTGGCCCCTCGCTCCCCAAGCGATCCGGGTTGCCTTTTGTGCGGTCGCTGATCTTAAGGGCTCGGTCGTCCCTGGCATGATAGACGTGAACATAACGGGCCATGTCGGCCAGCAGACCCAGCTTGTCCCGATCTGCCAACGCATCGGCGTCGGCGTCGGCGGCCATCAAGAAAGCGTGCTCGAAGATCCTTGGCACCACGCCATGGCGGTCGCGCATGAACTTGTTGACGGCATGGCGTAGCGCCCAGTTGCCCATCGAGTGGGCTAGGACGTGCAGGTTCTGGCCGCACTGAACGAAGTCGTCAGGCGCGACAGCTTCGCCTTTGAGTTCTTTCTCTAGGGCGGTCTTATGGTCTTGGACCATGAGGCTGTGCAGAAAGGTCACCAGCTTATCCAGAGCGCGCGCCATAGCGATGCCGGAAGCCTCGGCGTCGTCGCGATCGGAGAAGTACTCGTAAGCCGGTGCGACACGGCCGTTAGACGGCCAGGAGAACATAACAACTCGGACAGGTCGGTCTTGCGTGGAGTACATGGCCTCAAGTTGGGCTGCGCGGAGAGCCGTATTCTCAAAGTCATTTGCAAAGCCATGAATGTAAATAATTAGATCATGACACTCACTTTTTAGCGCGAGGCGTAGATCTTCAAAAAAATCGTCGGTGCCTAGCTTAACTCCTCCTTTTGCGTTTGCGTTTAAATTCTCCGCATAAAGTCGGCATTCGCCAACTGTCCAGTTCGATTCGACTTTGGGGTCTGTACCTTGCATCGTCACAGTAACATGGCCAAGGCGAAACGCCTGGGGGCCCATGGCGTTGAAGCGATCCCCGAAATTGTTCGCATTCTTTGAGGTTTCGAATTTGATTTCACGGTTAGTGGCAAAGTAGATTTTGCTCACACTCATATCCTCCTTGATGTAACAATCTGCGAGACGAGTATAGCATGATCTCCGAAGTGTGGGTAACAAGCAGATGATATTCTTCACCGGATTGCCAGCACTTTTTATAGTTGCGTCGCCAGCACTGCTTTTCGTTGGCATGATGTTTCTTGCTGAAGCACCGGCCGAATGGGCGCGTTGGGCAATGACCGTCTACACGGCTATTGTCGCAGCTTTGCTCGCGTGGACGACGGCTATGCCAGTAGCAATGCTCTCGATCGCTGCGCTGGCTGTCGCGGCGCTGATGATTGGCGGCCCTTATGGTCTGGTTATCGCGACGGCCGCGCTCGGACTCTTGGCCTTGGTTGGCGGTATCAACGTCGAAAGTAGCGCCATTCACCCGTTTTTGTTGCCGGGCCTCGCTATCTTGGCCGTCGTCGGCGCAGTTCGCGGCTTCTTCATATAGTGTCAGCGGAGACGCGTGTTATCGTCTGGGCCGCCGGCGCGTTTTGGGCGAGCTGCACGGCAACGGATGCGAGCCAGGGCTATTCCAGCACGCTATGGGGAGCCACGCCAACGGACGCCAACCGGGCGAGCGTCGGCGAAGCCCGCCCGAACAGCCGCCGTACCGTGCGCCGGTTAATCTCCCAAGGCGACCTGCTTCGGCTCGCGGAACCGGCGCAGATAGGGGAGGAGGACGAGGAACAGGCCGAGGAGAACCAGCGCAAGCGTGCCGGGCCGCTCCCACAGGAAGCTGATGCCGTCGGCGTTGAGCATCGCGCGGCTGAAGTTGTTCTCAAGCATGGGACCGAGGATGAACCCGATGAGCAGCGGCGGCAGTGGGTAATCGGCGAAGCGAAGGAACGTCGCGATGACGCCGAGGCCAACCAGAATCAGGAGCTCGGTGGCGTTGTTCTGCCCGATATAGGCGCCAGCCATCGCGAAGAAGAGGATGAATGGTATCAGATAGTTGCGCGGAACCGAGAGCAGCTTGGCGATGTAGGGGATGAGCGGCAGGTTCAAGACCAGCAGGACGATGTTACCGAGATACATCGAGACGATGACCGCCCAGAAGACGTCGGGGCGATCGAGCATCAGCCGCGGGCCGGGATTGACATTGAGCGCGATAAGCGCCCCCAGGAGGATGGCGGTCGTGCCCGAACCGGGGATGCCGAGGGTCAGCAGCGGCACGAACGAGCCGGTGCAAGCGGCGTTGTTGGCGGTTTCCGGCGCTGCGAGCCCCTTGATCGAACCCTTGCCGAACTGCGCCCGCTCGTCGTCCTTGGCGAGGTTGCGCTCGACCGCGTAGCCGAGGAACGAGGCTAGCGTCGCGCCGGCGCCTGGCATGACGCCGATCAGGAAGCCCTGGATCGACTGCCGGCCCACGACCGGCGCGATGCTCCGCGCCTCTGCCTTGGTGATGCGCAGGTTCTTGATGTCGCTGCCGCCGCTGCGCGCCTGGGCGCCGCGTTTCGGGTCGAGGATTAGGTAGATCGCCTCGGGCAGCGCGAAGAGCGCCATGGCGAGCGTGACGAAGTTAAGCCCGCTCTGCAGGTCGAGCAGGCCCATGGTGAAGCGCGGCGCGTTGAACAGTGCGCTCTCACCGACCGTCGCCAGCATCAGGCCGAAGACCGTCATCAGCAGCGCTTTGACGACCTTGCCTCGGCCGGCAAAGGCAGCGATGGCCGACAAGCCAACGAGCATCAGCGCGAAGTACTCGGCCGACCAGAAGAGCACGGCAACGGTCGCGAGCGCCGGCGCGAACATGAACAGCAGGACGGCGCCGATCGTCCCGCCCGCGAACGAGGCGACGGCGGCGATCGTCAGCGCCTTGCCGGCCTCGCCGCGCATCGCCATCGGGTAGCCGTCGAAGGACGTGGCGACGGTGCCAGCAACGCCGGGCGCGTTGATCAGAATGGACGAGGTCGAGCCGCCGAAGATGGCGCCATAGTAGACGCCGGCGAGCATGATCAACGCGCTCGATGGGTCACCAACCTGGATCGCGACCGGGATCATGATGGCGATGATCGACATCGGCCCGAGGCCCGGTAGCATGCCGATCAGCGTGCCGATCAGGCAGCCGGCCACCACCATCAGCAGGTTGTAGAGGGAGAACGCGGTGGTGAGGCCCTGGAGGATGCCTTCGAGCATGCGGGGCTCCGCTCAGCCGACGAGGAAGATCGGCCAGGGGCGCAGGAAGATCCCGAGCACCTCGTCGACCAGGTACCAGATGCCGGCGGCGCCGATGACAACCACAGGGATGAGCACGGCGAAACGACGTTCGCCGAGAATGACCGCGCTGCCGCCCAAGAAGAGCATGGTTGCCGCGAGAAAGCCCAGCGGGCGTAGCAGCAGCGCGTAGGCGACCATGGCCGTGATCAGCCCGAGCGCCTGCGGCCAAGCGTAGTGGTGGATCCGGGCGAGCGTCAGCCCTTCTGAGTCCTTGGCGTCGTCTGTCGGCGCGCGCTGGCCGACGATGATGAGCACCGACAACAGGACACCGGCAGCGGCGAGGCCGAGGGGCAGCGTGTTGGGCTTGAACGGGTTGTTCTGCTCGAACGGCAGGATCGGATAGCTCCAGGCCGCCCAACCATAGATCAGGGAGAAGACGAGAAACGCGAGCGCGATCCAGCGGTCGGCCGCCATGGCGAGCCCTTCTCGGTGGAGGCGGACGCCGAGCCAGGCTCGCCGCCCGACGTCGGCTCAGAGGAAGCCGAGCTTTTTCATGAGCGTGCCGAGCTGCTCTTCCTGCGCCTCGAGGAAGGTCGCGAACTCGTCGCCCGGCGTGAAGATATTGACCCAGCCGTTGCGGGCGCGGACGTCTTCCCACTCGGCGGTGTCGTACATCGCTTCGAGCATTGCGATGTACGCCTGACGCTCGTCCTCCGGCAGGCCCGGGGCGCCGAAGAAGCCACGCCAGTTGACGAAGTCGACGTCGTAGCCCTGCTCCTGCAGCGTCGCCGCATCCTCGTAGGCCGCCACGCGCTCCGGCGCGGTAATGCCGATGATCCGCACCTCGCCGGCGCGGGCGAGTTCGACAGCCTCGGAGAAGCCGGTCGACAGCACCTGAATCTCACCCGACAGCAGCGCCGCCATCGCATCGCCGCCGGAGTCGAACGGGATGTACTTGACGGCCATCGGCTCCAGCCCCGCAGCCACGAAGCTCATAGCCGCGACGAGAAGGTCCAAGCCGCCCGGC